>QIBA01000065.1 GCA_003225175.1 Acidobacteriota bacterium | reverse complement strand
TGGCAATGCGTCCGCCGAGACTCGCGATTACTATACGCTGGCGGATTCACAGATCCTCATGGGTCCGAAGCTTCACTTCGAATTGCTTAAAGGAAAAATTTCAATCGTAATGGCGGTCTATAGCGAAGGAGAGGCGGACTTATCGGCCCAAGGCCAACTCGCTCGCGAGGCATTGGACAATGTCCAAGCCTATTTCGGGAATGCGCCCTTTCCAGTCTACACCGTACAGCTCGAACTGCTGCGTCCTCTGGCAGGTCACAAATATGGCTTCAGCCAGGAACACATAAACAGCGGCACATTCACTCTCCCCACGGCGGAGGCGATTACTAATCGATCCAGTGTCGAAGACAAGCAAGTCACGCTCCTCAATTATGCCCACCACATGGCCCATTGCTGGATTCCCAAACGTTCGTACGGCACAGGCTACCTGCCGTTCACATGGGAGATGCCGCCGCTGATAGACACGATATGGTTTAACGAGGGTTTCGCTCGATATGCGGCCATTGCGGCTCTTGCCGAGGCGATGCCGGCAGCGCAGGGAACAGAATTTCGCGAACGACAGCTGCAGCGTCTCCGCCACGTTCTCGATGAAGCCCCAACCTTCATCCGCGAGATGCCACTGCTGGAGCTCTCACGTGAGGCCTCGTTCATGTATGCACTCGACTTTCGCATGGGCAAGAATATTTATTCGCGGGGCGGGCTTATGGCCGCAGAAATGGACGATCGCATCCGTTCACGCACATCCGGAAAGCGCTCGCTGCGTGACAGTCTGCGCTTCCTGCTTGACTGGACCGAGAGGAATCAACGGGCGTTCGAAACCCAGGAGCTTGGAAGATTGCTTTCACAATCCGCGGGCGTGGATGTGCAAGACATTCTTGCACGCTGGATGAAAGCTAATCCCAGGCCGCTGGATTAAGTGACCCCTAGGCTATTGGGCCACAACGTTCGTTCTTTCCCAAAGCCGATATGCGAGAATCATCGCGGCACATGGCATTGGATCAATTTCGCTTCGGCATCTTTGAATTTGACCGAGCCTCGCGCGAGCTACGCCGGGACCGAGTGCTGGTTCGTCTGCAGTCGCAGCCGGCTCAGGTGCTGGATTGCCTGCTTGAAGCCGCGGGACAGGTTGTGTCGAGGGAAGAACTGCGACAGGCCGTATGGCACGACGACACGTTTGTCGATTTCGAACGTGGCCTGAATTTCTGTATTGCGCAAATCCGGGCTGCTCTGAACGATAGTGCCATCGAGCCGCGTTTCATCCGCACGATTCCCAAACGCGGATATCAGTTCATCGCTCCAGTTAGCAAAGCGGCTCCTGGTGATCTACCGCCCCCACGCACCGCCACAAATAGGAAGCGGCTGCGAGTGCAAACGGCGGCAAGCCTCATCGGCGCGTGCTTGCTAATCGCGGCTTCATTCGCAGCAGGTCATTGGGCGAAGACGCGGTCTGCAGGGGACAAGACTCCGATTGTCGCTGTACTGCGTTTTGACAACGAGACCGGCGATCCCAACATGACGCGCTTCAGCGACGCTGTAACCGACATGTTGGTAGTCGAACTCACAGCCAGAAGCGACGGTCATTATCGCGTAATCGGTAACGCTCGTGTGCTGCGAGTCGCACGCGACCAGCGCGATCTCAATGCCGTGGCTTCCTCTCTAGGCGCCTCGTACGCCGTTCTGGGACAGGTGCAGCGTAGCGGGGACGAAACCCGGATTCTCGCCCACCTGATTCATGTGCCCGATCAGACTCACGTGTGGGTCACGCGCATCGATCGCGTTCGCGACGACGAGTTGACGCTCGAGTCGCAGGTGGCGCAAACCGTCGCCAACCAGTTTTCCCCAAAGATACGCCCCACCTTCATTCCATTCGCCTCACGTCCGCGCGCAAGTCTCTGAAACCGAGAGATTTCTCTCCTCACATTTTTCTGGTGCTCTTTCGTGGGGAAATCGCTTGCAATTCGCGCTAGTACGGGCCAAATCTGCGGAAGTAATAAGTGGAGGAGCCCATGTCTGAGAGGTTATCGCGAAGGCGATTCCTGACGGTTACCACGTTAACGATGCCGCTGTGGACGATGGACTTGCATTCGCAGTTTTCACCGCCGAAATCTGACTCGACAGCGAGCGCGAAGAGTTGGTCGAGCGTACCTGCCCCGGGGGATCTCTACCCGGCAGAGCCACCGGAACTGGCGCGGGAGATGGTGCTGGTTTCCCATTTCAGCTTGGCGCGCGTGAAAGAGTTGGTAGCCGCGCGTCCGTCCTTGGCAAAGGCTACCTGGGATTGGGGGTTTGGTGACTGGGAGAGCGCGCTCGGAGCCGCATCCCATATGGGGAATCGCCCGATCGCCGAGCTTCTGCTGGCGAATGGTGCGCATCCTTCCATTTTCTCTGCAAGCATGCTCGGGCAACTGGATGTGGTGAAGGCATTCGTCGCGGCCCACCCAGGCATCCAGCGAACTTCAGGTCCGCACAGCATCAGCCTGCTCGCGCACGCCAAAGCCGGCGGCGAAGCAGCGCGCCCGGTTTTTGAATTTCTGCAGTCACTCGGAGATGCAGGCGGCTCCCCCGAAGCCCCGCTCCCAGACCATGACCTCTCCGCCATTCTCGGAACCTACGTCTTTGGACAAGGTCTCACCCAACAAGTCGATGTGTCCGTTGAAAAAGGAAAACTCACTTGGACGCGCAGGGGCACTATCGGTCGGGTTCTATTCCACTTAGGCGAGCAGGTGTTCTACCCTGGCGGCGCGCCGGCGGTCCGCATTCGTTTCACCGAAGAGGCCGGAGTAAAAGTCATGACTGTGAGCGATCCGGAGGTCGTGCTGGTTGGAAAAATGAACCGCACTGCCGGAAGCTGACGCGAGCACTTGTATCAGGAATAAGAAGCTTCACCCGCTCAAAATTGAATGAGAAGAGATGGGCAGCCTGTCTGCTACATCAACCGCCAGCTTCGCTGCCGCCAAATGAATCGCCAAATGGCAAAGTACGCTAAACCTCCGAGGAGGCCATCTGCGACGGTCCATGAAATGCCGTCGGCGAACATCACGAGGGCGGTTTCGAGCCGCACAATGTTAAGAGCGGCGAAAATTATGGCAGTCGCCGAGAGAAAGGAAAAATTCTGGAGTGACGTGTTCCTGAGATTCCAGAGAAGAGGCACGGATCCAAGATAGACATCGATGAATGTGCAAGAGGTTACGTATTGCACGAGTTGGCCGTTCACGCTGAGCGTATCGAATGAGACTCTCGCTACCGCCAGTCCCAAGAATGCAGAAATACGAAGGAGCGCTTCAGAGGTCAGAAAACACAGCCAATTCCACGCAAACTGATGAGCAACCAGTACGAAGATTGCCACCATCGCTAGGCGACACAAAAAGTCGCGATTTAAACGCGGGAGTGGGACGGCTGACGGGCCGACGGCAATCTTCGCTAGTGGCGTTCCAGTCACTGTAAAGCAGCTTTCTTGCGGCGAACGCGTGTCAGGCTCCAAAAAGCCACCAACGCGGCGAGCGTCAAGAGGGCCACGGACCCTCCTCCTCCTTCGTTCCCAATACCATACCTGTGCTCGACCGTTATGGGCATTGTCTGCGGTCCATTAACCGGCGCTGTGCCGCGATCACTGGTTGCGGTCACGCTGAAGTTGAAGGTAGCGCTGCCGGTAGTGCGGTCGCTCGTAAGTGTGGCGACCGTCTTCAAACTTTCGGCAGTTGGGTTACTGGTGACCGTCACGGGTGTAGGCGTGGAACAGGTTGGCGGTGGTGGTGTTCCTCCCGAAACAGCACAAGTAAAAGTTACGCGGCCGGTAAAGCCATTCAGTGGGATGACGATGATAATCGCCAGAGACGTGCCTCCGGCCGGAGCGGAAATGGTAGGTGGCGTCGGCGGAGTCAACATGACGAGATAGCCGGACGCCTGAGCAATACACATTCCCGGAAAGACAACGGCAACGAACAGCAACAAACAGAAGGGGCCCCAGAACATTCGCTTCATAAAAGGCTCCTTTTGGGACTGGGAAGGCGGATGTGCCGACAACCATACACTTGCCGTCAGCTGACGTCAATCGAAGAACGCAGACGTTTCCCAGTTTGGTTTTGTAAGAAGTGTCTGGATAGTCTTCAGTTCTGACACACGTGCTGCGGATGAATCTTCATCCGCAGGAGCGATGGAAAGATGGATCAATTTCCATCCTTTTTCACTGGGTGCCGGTTACGTGCTAGTTACTCGCTTCCTTTAACAGCTCAGCCGAACGGCAGGAAGCTTGAAAAGGTGGGGAGGTGAATGTGGAGAAAAGGATGGTGGTCTTTATAGCTGTGTACTTCGTGGAACACTCAGCAGTATGGTGTCGCATGCCTGGTACCGGCCGAGAGCGGCCGGAACCTTCATCACAGCCGCGCGTGCAATAAGCGCACTGCCGACCTACTCCTCGCAGGAGATTACCGCGATAGCAATGGCTTGGCGTAGCGCACGGGAATCGCGAAGTTCGAGCCGCCGAAGTCGCGGAGCATGGCTACGTTTACGGCGATCACTCTTCCTTCGGCATTGAATAGTGGGCCGCCTGATCCGCCGGAGGTGGTTTGCGCGTCATAGATGATCTTGTCTGCCAGGACATCGCCGATGTGTCCTTGCGTATTGGTTGGCCGGATGAGGTTGCGATGCGCGAGTTCGTTCACCAGGCTCTTTGCGTCGCCATTCGTATTCTGGGCGATGGCGCGCACAGCATCTTCGCTGGTTCGTGCGAGGATTGCATCTACACCCGTGGGATAGCCGATCAGGACAACTGGCTGTCCGCTCACGGCGGCTTTCGGACTGTCATCCATCGACAGCAGCTTGAGCTTCAGTCCGGAGATGTTGCCTGCGACCACCGCCAGGTCAGCGTCGGAAGAAATTTTCTGCAGGCTTACGGGAATGCCATTGGAGAGGCCGGGAAAGTATGCGGTGGTCTCGACAATTCTCGGCTCTAAGTCGACGGCCTGCTTCAGTAGTTCCGCGATGTCGTCGTTCTTCCACCAGGGCTCGACCACATGATGATTTGTTACGATACGGCCATCGGCTGAAACGAGGAATCCGGTTCCGAAGGCGTCCATATGCACTTCGGGACCTATTCCACCGAGTTGTACCTGTGTTTGCCCATTTGCATCCGCGAGCGGCGAGCCGTTGGGAGTCATTGTGGAGTAGCGGAGAATCAGACCAGAGCCTTTGTCGCGAAAACCAACCACAACATGCAGTAAGCACACACTCGACGAGTACGAGCGGATTACGTCCTGCGCAACCGTGCGTTCGGTTTCGAGCTTCTGCAGGCGTTCGTTCGAAGTGCGAAGCTGACGCTCAAGTTCTGCCACTTGGGATGGATCGGCGCCGGCGATCTTGTCGCGCAGTTCTTTGTTCTGGCGCTTGAGGTCCTGGCGCTGTGCTTCCGTCGAATCGATCGCGTTCTGTTCCGCCTGGGCTCTGGCCTTGCGCGCCAGCTCGAGCAGTTCGCGTTCGCTTGCGATACCAGTTTGCAACTTCGCCAGCGCGGTGTACACGCGAACGTTTTGCCGTTGCGAACCCCAGTAGAGGAAGCCAAGACCTCCAGTGACGAGCGCCGCAACCACGATCAGCAGCGCGACTCCAAGACGCAGTGTTCGTTTGCCTTGATTGAGTGCACGCAGAACGCGGCGAGCTTCCCGACGCGAATTCCTGCCATCGCGTACGGTGGCGCGCAGCTCATCCTCAGGACGCTTCTCGCGAAGTTGAGCGCGCACTCGAGCCAATAACTCGCGATCGTCGAAGGGAACAGAAAGCACCTCGTCGGCACCGAGGTCGAGGCCTCGAATTCTTTCTGCAGGTCCGCCGTCGGCCATCATGATGACGCGAATATGCCGCGCCTGTTCCGATCGCTTAACCTCAGCCAGGAGATCACAGCAGTCCAGATCGGGAGGACTCGCGCCCATAACAATCACGTCCGGCATGGACGCCAGTACCATCTTTAGGGTAGCAGCGATCTGACCGGCGACCTGATAGCCCGCGTCAGTCAGAATTTTGGTGACGTGCTCGCGCGCGGTGGCGTCAACTTCGACTACGAATACCTTGTCAGGCCCAAATTCCATGAAATATTTCCGTCGTCCTTAATCCACTCAGATCCCGCCGATTTGATGTTTGTGCCGGGGAATAGTAGCAGTAATAAGTGAAAACATGCTGTGGAGCTATTTCACAGCACAGGATTCGGGAATTCGAGGATGTTGGGAATGGTTGAAAGGGCACACCCCGGCTGGTCAGAGAGCGTTGTGTCTCTGGCTGCGGACACCTGCGATATGTCCGCACTCTTGCAAGTATTGGTGGACTCTTAGGCTTTGGCGGGCACTGTCTGCGCGGATTGTTGTCGCGCCGCCTGTTGCTGTTGCACGGCCCGGCTTGCGATAGTCATACGCACTGCTTTTTCAAGCTGTGGCGAGGGTTTGGAGGGCTCCGGTGGACTGGCCATCGCGATCAGGTTGCGTCCTATCTGAATTGGCGTTAGCAGCAGTCCCCATGGAAATCCCCACCACCCGAGAAACAGGCTGAAGGCTGTTCCTCCCAATTGGCTTTTCACTCCGCAACTACGGCATGAGATTTGCGGTGTGCTGCTGCATTGCGTAAGAGCTATGGCGGACCATACTTTGTGATTGACGTGGACGTCCACGGGTCCGGAGCCGTTGCATTTTGGGCACGGTCCCTGATGGAATTTCCACACCTGCTCCGTGACGGTCCCTTCGGGAATTTGACGAGAGAACGCCAGTAGCCCTCCGCGACCTTGGCACTTCTGATTACAGAAGCGTCCATTGGCATCCCGTTTGCCGCCAAAGATGATCGTCGAACCACAGTAGTCGCACTTCGCCATCAGAGTCTCCTGAAGTTTCGCCGCAGTCTACGGCGGTCTTCAGACTGGGGAAAGTATCGAAAGGGAACTGTCTTGTGTGTAATCAACCGGCGTGTCAGGCCGTTGTCGCTTTATTCGATGGCCTTTGCGGATAGGTGCTGAACCAGGTTAGGACTTTGTTCCAGAAGATCTCGGGTTGAATGGCGGATGCGCCGCAGTGCGCGGCTCCTGGGACCTTCCAGAGCGATACATACGCAGGATGTTTTGCGGCGATCAGCTCAGAATGGTGAGGGAGAATGTTGATGTCGTCGGAGCCGTGGATTAACAGAATGGGAGTTGAGGAGTGGCCAACAGCTTCTACGGGGCTATCCCGGTCGAAGTCGAGGCCGTAGCGGAGCTTGGCGTAGTCGATTCCCACTTCGACCGGCAGTCGCAGCAGCGTGCGTCCGATCCAGGTCGGAGCTCTCACGTAGAATGCAGCGCGTTCATACGCAACGGACCGGAATGTCGAGAATGGCGACTCGGCGACTATGGCGCAAAAACGATCTTCGGCGGTGAGGCTGTCGAGGACGATTGCGGCGCCCATGGACTCGCCGAATCCGTAGACGCACTTTGATTGCCGGCCAGTGTAGAGCCAGTCGACCCAGCGATGGATATCATCACTCTCGCGTAGTCCGTAGGTTGCGAGTGCGCCTCCGCTCTCGCCGTGAGCGCGGGAGTCGGGGAGCAACACGCCGTATCCACGGTTCAGAAACATGGCTGCGAAATCGGCAATACCTTCGCGATTGTCGGCGACGCCGTGCAGCATGAGGACATCGCGTCCATTCGCTAGGCGAGGACGTGCGTACCAGGCCCTCAGAATGATGCCGTCTTGCGCGGTAATCTCTACATTCTGAAGTTCGGTGCCATAACGGGCATAGACGAAAGCGGCTGTCGCCGCCTGTTCATTTTGCGGGATCGCACGTCTCCAGGGATGAAGCTGGAGTTCGGCGAGCGTGATGCCTCCCGCGATGGAGAAGAACAGATACGCGGTGGCCGTCGCAATCAAAATCCGGCGCAGGAGACGCATGCTCATGATACGAGACTAAGGGATAGGAAGTTCGATTAGCTGAAAAAAGCAATACTTTAGCCTTACTGATAGACCGAATTACCGAAGCCCTGCTGACGGGCTGTGTCCTGAAGATCGTTGAGTTCGGCTTTCTGCTGCTCCAACTCTGCTTTCAACCGCTCTGCCAACAGCTCTTTTTGATGCTGGCGCTGGTTGTACTCGGGAGCGTTGGTGTAGATGTTGCGGTTGTTTTGAACGTAGTTTACGGAGGCCTGAAGCTTGTCGATCCGTTCCTGAAGAGCGGCGATCAGGTCCTTCTGCTTCTGAATCTTTGCCCGCAATTGATCGGCTGGGCTAGCTGGTTGAGCCTTCTCTTTGTCGGGCGCGAAGCCTGGGCGTTTGGCCGTGACGGCAGCTTTCCTGTCATCCGTTGATTCGGACTTACGGATATTTTCGTCGGTGTAAACCTTCTTGGTTGTCGAAGAGGGTTGTGATTCGGATTTCTGACTTTTGCTCTCTTTTTGCTGGCGGGCGAGGGCGCCCAGCGATTGCGCATGGCTTGCCAGTGAGAATGTCACGATTGCAAGAATGGTGGCAGAGAAAAAACATCTGCGGAGCATCGGCACAATCCTCAGGCAATAATTCGAAAAAGCTACGGCAACCATGCCCTAAATGGAAATGAAGAGCAAGATTACTTACGGTTGCATCAACGATGGTCTGGCAGACCTATGTAAACCGCTGTTAATGTGACGCGGGAGCTGATGGACAGGGCCGGAGGTCCTATTCATTCGTTCGTTTAGGGAGACACATCTGGGAATCGCGACATGGTGGCGCATATCACTTGAAAGGCCATTCAGCCAGAACGCACCCATCCCGCTGGTTCGAATCACGGAGTTGAGAGGCGCACCCAGACGGTGTGCCAGTAGGAGGTCAAGGAGCTTTAGCTGGCAGCGGCGACGTCGCGATTCACGGCCGCATAGCTAGCCGCCAGCGCGTCGATCTGCTTCATGTGATGGCGGGTGTGCAGCAGATGAAATTTGCGCCATCCGCTTAGGCGAATTGGTCCCAAAACAGGATGATCGGCGACCTTCATTTTTTCCCCAAAACGCTTTTCGCATTCCGCAAACGCCAGATCCATTTTTTCCAGATTCGCGAAGATCAATTCCCTGGCCTCGCGGCCCGTAATTCCTGTTGGTTCAACCCGCTTAGGAGATTTCCTGCCATACGGGATGTAGCCGAATGTCAGGACGCAGAGTTGTGCGGCGCGATGCCTCAGAGTTGGCGAAGTGGCGAGCGGACGTCCTTCTCTCAACATTTTCTGAAAGAGGCTCGCGGTCGTGCCGAAGGTGAGAGCCAGGTGCTCGAGGATGGCCGCGGAATCCCATTTGCCGTCGGGATGCAGCCGGAACTGTTGTTCAGAGAGGCCGTCGGTTGAGTTGGCCACTGCGTCTCGAATCTGCTTGGTGGTCGGATGCACGTCCCTTACTCCGAGAGTGTTAAGACTTTCGTTTCTATAAACCCTGTCGGTTGCAATCAGTAGCGGAATCTTTGCTATCGATGCCACTGGAACGAAAAGGGTTGAACTTTCTTTGCGTGGAAATCTGCGCCACATCGCGACGCTCCTTTCGACGTTGTCAGCTTGATTCCCAAGCACAGCAATCACGTATGTGACTACAACTGACTGTATTATTACCTCCGATGACGACGATTTGGAAGGTGTTTCTAGCGCTGTGCGTGGCGTTCGCGATGATCGCTTGCTCTTCATCTCCGACTGGGGGAGAAGCGGCCTCTGCCCCATCAAAACCCGCTCCGCCAAAGCCGAGCGAGTCGGAGAGCGGTCGCGTTGTCTTTCAGCGGCTCTACACCACTTCACGCGGTTGGGCCGGCGACACGCAGCCGGTCAGCCTGCAGTCACAGAACTACAAGCATGCCGGCGGCAATCCAGATGCGCCGCTTGGACATGACGGTAAATCAGCAATCTGGCGCGGACTCTTCGCCTCAGCCTCACGTCGTTCGATGAAGACCTACATGTGGTCGGGCCTGACTGGTCCAGACGCGCCCAATCCTGGCATTACTCCCGGAACCGAAGATGCTTGGAGCGCGACCAATACCTCTACGCAGCCATTCCAACTCGTGTACCTGAAATTCGACAGCGATCAGGCCTTCGAAACCGCGCGAAAGCACGGAGGAGCCGCCCTACTCAAGAAAGAAGCGGACCTTCCTGTGAACTACACCTTGGGATGGGAGGCACGAAAATCCATGCTGGTGTGGCATGTTCTCTACGGCCGAAGTACCAGCTCTCCTGACCTCGACGTCGTGGTAGACGCGACTACGAATCAGTTCGTACGCGTGGAAAAATAGCGCGGGAAGCCACCGGACATGTCTACAGAGCGACGTCTGAACCGTGCCTTGCCAATTTCGTTCCCGCGGGTTGTCAAATTATTCAAGTTACTTAAGAGTTCCAGTACGACAAATTGCCATTTGAGCCCTGGCTGCGGCTATGGAAAATCAATGCTTTGAGTATGACGGGCGCCGCGCGGTCGCTCCCTTCCGGCGCGTTGCCCTTGATCTGAACTTCCGCTGAATTCAACTATGTTTTTATCGATTCGCAGATTTTTGAATCCATCGATTGTAGTTTCAGGGCTGCTGTTGTTTGCATCGACTGATCTGTTCGGGCAGGACGGGAGCGTGCACATTGGTGCCTTTGTTGGGAGATGGCTCACGTCGAGCAAACAGGGCGTAGTGGAGATTTATGAGTGTGGCGGCACACTATGCGGTCGGGTGGTCGGTCTCCGGCGCAATCGGGACGGGAATGGGGTGCCGTGGCGGGATGGATACAGTTCCGATCCCGAAGCGCGCAATCGGCCAGTTTGCGGCAGTATGGTCTTTAGGAATCTGCAGTGGAATGACCAACGGTCCAACTGGGCTGGGAGGCTCTACGACGCCGAAAACGGCAAAGAATATGAAGGCCGATTGACCGTAGACCGGCCGGGAGAGATGCGCCTTCGGGGCTCGCTTGTTCACTTCTCATGGTGGAGCGAAACCGTCACTTGGACTCTCTACCAAGGCGAACTTGGCGCCGATTGCGAAATGAGAGACTCAGCTCGCTGAGACGGAACGAGATTCGACGTGCGAAGGTGACCAGAAAACCAAGGCGCCGGGAAGGCGCAGGATCGACCCCGATTGGTAAGTGTTAGATAATCTTGTTCGAGAATAATTTCCTTTCAGGACTGTTCTTAGGATTCTTCAGGTCGCTTTCCATGTGCAGAAATATTAAGACTCTTTTCAATTTTGATCCGCCAGTCACTAACGATGAAGTGCGAGCAGCTTCGTTGCAGTTTGTGCGGAAGATCAGCGGATTCAACAAGCCCTCAAGGGGCAACGAGGCTGCATTTCACAAAGCTGTCGATGAAGTCGCGGCTGTCTCTGCGCGTTTCTTGCGCTCACTTGAGACGACAGCTCCGCCGAAGAATCGCGAGGAAGAGGCTGCCAAGGCCAAGGCTCGTGCTGTCGAGCGATTCGGAGCATGAATTAGAAGGCGCTAGCAATCCAGCCACAAATTATCGGACGCGGACAGCTCGTCTTTTGGAAGCACGCGAACCTGCGCCGTTCGCTTGGCCAGAATTCGCCGCTTCGACTCGCAGGTGGCAGTAGTTGCGCCAGTAGCCGACGGTAACTTCTTGAAATGTGCGGCTGGCTTCAGCGGGATTCTTCGTGGCCAGTGCATCCAGAATCTGCTGGTGTTGCTTGACGGCTGCACCGTATCCGTCCATTACGTCGTGATACTTCAGCAGGACGCATGCGAACAACGCGCATGTGATGCGATCGAGGGCGGCGCTCAGGTGTTCGTTAGCAGAGATCTCCCAGACCCGAGAATCTTCCAGTTCGCTGCGAAGATACGATTCTGATCTGATTACGATAGAGGCGCAGCCCAGCTGAGTCTCTACTCTCACTCGGCTACCCAACAAGCTTCGCTTTTTTCGAGCGAGCCGACGACCGCGCCTCTTTCCCTGCTTGTTTCTTACTTTGTCCCGATTTGGTCGTCGACTGCCGGCTGGTCCGAACGCCGCGAGCCGATTGCGGCTTCGCATCTGCCCCAGCTGCCAACTCTCCTACCTTGGGCAGGTGCTGTTTGAGCGTGAGTACAGTTGAGAAGATGTCACCCATCTTCTCAACTCGAGCCAACACTTGCTTGGAATCGAAGACAAGCAGATTGGCGTTTTTTTTCCTCAGGCATTTCTCAACTTCTTCCCAGGTTACCGGAGTCGATACCGTGGGCCGCTCCTTGGCACGGAGTGAGTAGACGTTGATGGTGGTCTTGTGTTCGTCATTTTGACTCCAGTCGACAAACACTTTGCCCGTCCGCAACGCTTTCTTCATATCGGAAACAATCAAATCTGGGTGTTCCTGCTCCAGCAGGCGAGCAAGCGCATGGGAGAAACCTTTCGTCTCGTTATAGGTGATTGGGGTATTTAGAGGAACGTACATTTGTAGCCCTTTTGAACCTGATGTCTTGGGGAAGGAGTGCAGACCGAAACGATCAAAAATAGCCTTCAGCCAGAAAGCCACTTGGCAACAGAGGACAATGTCGGCTGGAGGACCAGGATCAAGGTCGAAAACCATCATCGTGGGCTGCTCGATCTTGTTACCGTACGAAAGTGAGGTGTGCAGCTCGAGATCTGCGAGGTTTGCCGCCCAGACCAATGTGGGGAGATCCTGCGCCAGGCAGTACTGCATATAGTCGTTGCGTCCATGGCTGTAAATGGACGCGGTCTGCACCCAGTCCGGCCGATGCTTGGGACAGTTCTTTTCGTAAAAAAACATGCCATTCACGCCTTCGGGATACCGCTTCAGGGTGAGAGGGCGGTCCTTGAGATGTGGGAGCAGTACCGGAGCGATGCGTACAAAATAGTCGATTACCTGTCCTTTCGTGAATCCGACCGCCGGGTAGAGAACTTTTTCGAGATTCGATAGCTTCAGGGTCTTTCCCTCGATCTGAATGACCGTTTCCTTCTTCGCCACGATCCGATTCCTTTCTATGTGCTGTGCATGGTTCGATGCAGGTGGAGCAATGTACCATTCCATGCCGGGAACAGCGCCACCTCGTGATTTCCCATAAAAGTTAATACACAAGCTAATACGAAGTGGAGCGGTAGTTTCAATTCCAGCCGTGCTGTTTGGTTTCCACGGACGAAAGTCCAGAAATCCTAAGCTGCTGCCTCACGATTTTCCCATACAAGACCGCAACATAGGGCTTATGAATTGCCATCTAAGCCTAAGCCGTGCCAGACACTCAAAAGCCATTGCCGGTGAGCTCTTCGCGACCCCCGCAATTCGCGCCAGAACAGGAGCATCTATTTCGCGAGGTGCTCAAGCTTCTGAACGCGAACCGCCTCCCCTACGCGATCTCAGGAGCATTTGCGCTACATGAACATACTGGCATCTGGCGCGATACCAAGGACCTCGATGTGTTTCTAGCGGCGGACCAGGTCTCGCTAATCATGCAAGCACTTAACGAGCTCGGGTTAGAAACGGAGATTTGCGATCCGGTATGGTTGTGCAAAGCGCGGCAGGCAGGGTATTTCGTCGATCTCATCTCCGGGATGAGCAACGGGGTAATTCGAGTGGACCAGTCGTGGATTGATCGTGCGAGCCGATCGGAAGCATTCGGAATTCCGGTAAAGGTGCTTGCACCTGAGGAGTTAGTCGCTTCCAAGCTCTTTGTTGCGTTCCGCGAGCGATTCGATGGCTCGGATATTGCGCATGTCTTATATGCCGCCGGCAAGAGGATGGATTGGCAACGCCTTCTACATCTGGCTGGGGAACATTGGGGTGTGCTGCTGTGGTCTCTGGTCTTGTTTCACTACGTTTATGCGAGCTCAGATGCAGTGCCAAAATGGGTTTGGAGCGAATTGCTGGGTAAGTTCATCCGGGAACTGGGAGGCTCTGAACCTAAGGCACAATTCCGTGGCAGCCTGATCGATGAAAGAATGTTTGCCATTGATGTCTCCGAATGGAATCTGGAAAATCTGATCGAGAAGTATCGAGCGCAAGCTGAGCCAAAAATCGAGGAGCCGAAGATCAATGAAGTGGCGGAGCCGGCGGCATGAAACGCTTTCCCATGCCGCAGTGGAATGGCCCAAGCAAGAGTAAGAATCATGCGTATCGCCGCGCTAGGTGACCTGCACTTCTCACCCCAGAGCTATGACCGCATTCGCGAAGCCATGAACCGGCTTCGGGACGAAGCTGATCTGCTGATTCTTGCTGGAGATATTACCAATCTGGGAAAGCCTGAAGAGATGGAGTCGATGCTGGCGACGTTTATGCGGCTGCGCGTCCCGATTGTGGCGGTGCTCGGGAATCACGACTTCGAGTGCGGCAGACACGAGGAACTGGCCAAAATGATGGCCGCCGAAGGCGTGAAGGTTCTCGACGGCAGCGGGTATGAGCGCGATGGCGTCGGTTTTGCCGGAACTAAAGGGTTTATTGGCGGCTTTGGGCGTGGCGTCCTGACCGCTTTTGGAGAGCCCGAAGTGAAAGCCTTTGTCCAGAGTGCAATCAACGAGACTCTTAAGCTCGAGCGAGCATTGTCGATGCTGCGCACAGAAAAGCGCATTGTGGTAACGCACTATTCACCGGTTGTCGATACCGTGAGAGGTGAGCCTGAGCAGATATTTCCTTATTTGGGCAGCAGTCGGTTGGCAGAGGTGATCGATCGTCATCAGGCTGTTCTGGCCATACATGGCCACGCACATCATGGAGCACTCGAAGGAAAGACGACGGGCGGAGTTCCCGTCTATAACGTGGCTCTGCCGTTGTTAATGGCGAGAACGCCCGCGGCCCCTTATCGGCTGTTTGATCTTTAGGCATCACCCTGTCAACGCTCGAGGGTGAGAGGCAACCGTGCCTATCGCGCCGACAATGAGGGTAGGGACTGAAGCGCGGTCAGCAAATCCTCGTTTGCGTCGAGGCGTTTATTTACCTGGCCAAACGCCGCGCTAATCCCAGAGCAGATTTGCTCATTCTTTCTTAAAGCCTCGAACAAGTCAGGACAGTTGGGATCGCGTTCCGCAATCGCCTTATACACTAGGCGCTCGGTGTATACGCGTTCGAACAGTTCAGCTACGCTCTTTGATCCGCCATTTCTGCCGTTTTCTCGCGCCACGTCTGTTTTCTGCGGAATCTCCATGAGCCTTGCGCCTTCGACCACCCTGGGGCTCTCAATCAGCCGTACTCCCTCCTCTATCTTGGCCCCATCTACTAACCTCGTGCTCTCCAGTAATCTGGCGCCTTCAATCACTTTGGCTGACTCCGTGAAGTTGCCGTTCACCGGTTTGCTCGCTTGGGCACTTTCCGACTTCGAGGTCTCCTGCGGGCGAAACGTCACTCGTCCGCAACCGTCGCCACGGCATATCAGCGCGAACAGCGAAAGCGTCTTTCCATCCTCGGTCGATTGCAGACGCACGCTAATCTTTTCCAGATCGGTGTTCCCGCATGTGCAGGTGATCATTTTGTTCTTATGGACCATCGGGCAGTTCTCCACTTCCAATACCGATCAAGTGCTATTCCTCGTCGAGCTTGTTCTCGGCTGAGACGACATCTTTCACTAGTTCGAGTTCTGCCGGCTGCTCATGCACGTGAGCAACCTTTACACGACGTGCAGGCAGCGTAATCGCATCGGCGCGCATGAAGTGACCGTTATGAATGAGTACATGGAATCGGAACCAATCAGTCCGGAACATGCGGCCTGCGGCGAAGAAGGTGATTGAGATGTCGACAATGCCATCAAAGTCCTTGCCTGTCATCCCAGTAAGGCGCTCGCCAATGCTCTCGGTCCAGGTCATGCCTCCGATCAGTGGATCGTTTAGAGTGCATTTCTCGAATGGCCTGGCACCAGTGAGATTACGGAATTGCAACACTTCGAGCAGGACCGAAGCTTTGGCGAGGTTGGTGACGTAAATTTCCAACTCCGTGGCGGACAGGCGGCGCAACTTAATGTGCAGCTCGGGCGCCCATTCGCGCTCGAACTCTTCGCGTGCGAGGGCAAGTCCCTTATCGGTGGCTTCTACCTGGCGAAGCGTTGCGCGCGCGAGCACCAAACTGAAAATACACGTGATGATAGTGGCAACTATCGGCACGTAGTTGATCAGGGTTGTTACTAAACCGCTGTGGTCGCCAAGCCAGGACATAGCTGCGCGCAAGAGTACCTAAATCTATGGTGTGCGCCCTAGATGCGTCTGGGATAGGGCCTTTGGTAACAACGCGCGAGATCATTGGAAGCAAGGGAACTTGCGGGGGTTACTCGTTAGGTCCAATGCACTGCCGAGCTAAATGGAATTGACCGGCCGGGCGCTCTCGCCCGGTGACTGTGAGGTTTCAACTATAAGAATTGCGCCAGTTTGCGGGATTCTCCTATGCCGGGCGCGGGCGCCCGGCGCCTCCGTTATGAAAAACTGCGGCAGTTCAGCCGATCTGTCTCGGCTGGACTGTCACGCCATTTCGAGTAAAGGTGAATTGCAACAGCCATGTCTTGGGAGTCTGTGTAGAGGCGAACGTCCACTCCTGGGCGGATTGCATTGCGAGATTCGCAAAGTAGCGGCTTGGTCCGGTAGATGTGAATTCTGCCCTTTCAACATTGCCGCGTCCATCGACGTGCGCGCGTACCGATACTTTCAGCTTTCCCCGAATGGTTCTGAGAGCTTTCTGCGGGACATCGGGAACTACCTGACGGACCACTTGATTGCTAGCGTCCGTTTCCGGTGTCGCGGTCGATGCTTGTGGACGGGCGGAGGTGCGTGGCAATGCTTGAGGCGATGCCGTGTTCGCTGCAGACTTACGCTGTTGGCTCGGGCCACGGTGTGGTAAGGCCGCAAGGAGCAAGATGATCCCGATCATCGCCGCGATCGGGATCGCATAGAGCCACTTATTGCTGATGGCTTGTTGCTGTTTCCAAGGCTCAGCCACAGGCTTAACCTTAGATTGCTCGTTTATCTCCAGGGAAGACTCCCTGACGGCGGCAGACCTTCCCGGAGCGTTGAGTCGTGCCACGATCTCCGTTATCTTCCATCGGCTGCGGGGATCGCGTACGACACATTGCCTGGCGATCTCAGCAAAAGGTTCCGGCATTCTGGTCGGGAGCATAGGTTCGCCTTGCAGCCGATCAGTCCAGGTTGGTAGACGCTGCGTGAGAGCCTCGGACAAAGTCATTCCCAGTGACCAGACGTCACCTGCGGGAGTGAATCCTTCATTTGAAGTTTCTGGTGCATCGTAAGCTGTGCGCTTGCCAGGAACAGGATTGCCAGATCGGCAGAGTCGGTCGCTTGAGAGTTTTATCTGTTCACCGGCAACCAGAATGTTTGCGGGCTGCAGATGTCCGTGAGCGAATCCATTGTTGTGAATGAATGTTAGCCCTTCCAGAGTGGGCGTGAGCAGGGCATGCGTTTCTTCTCGCGTCAAGGGACGCTGCGGAAGTATCTGCGAGAGCGTCTCGTCCGCGTACTCCATTGCTACAAATAGCAGTTGATGGTGCTCGAGTTGCCACCTTCCTATATCGAAGGTCTGAAGCAGGTGAGGATGCGAAAGCTTGGCCGCGAGCTGGAGGCGCCCGAGCTGAACGTCGGCGCTGCCTTCGTCTGCTGCGATCAGCTTAATCGCTGCTTGCTTTGGAATCTCTCCGGGAATTTCTGTGAGGAACACGGCGCTGTGATCGGAGCCGCCGATGTATTGGCGCAGAGGGTACTTACCGTCTACGACCTTTCCTTCCCACCGCTTGCTTTGTTCAAACACAATGTCGCCGCTCGCTGTTTGGGTCGCTTCGAGCATGGAAATCTGCTCCTTGGGAGTTTTTCGTTCAGGACGGCAGCGCTCGGGCAATTATGCCTTGTCTGGGAGTAGAGTTGCCAGCACGAAAGGGAAAGAACGAGGAGGCAATCGGCATTCGGCTGTGGGCATTCGGCCAGTCGATCTAGGTGGGTAATTCACCAACGGGCATAGTGGTTGAATGCCGACTGCCGATTACCTGCCTCGTTTGACAGGGCTTTTAGCGAGCATTTAGCTTCGCAGGTAGTTCGGAAGGAGACACCATGTCCCGAGCTGTTCGTCTTTATTTGTCTCTGCTTACCGCCGTTCTTTCCACGTTGGTTGCCGCCCAGGATGTTGCGTCGTTTGAGAAGAAGACTCAGGTTAAGACACTGGCTAATGGACTGACCCTTGTCGTCTCTGAGCGGCATGAAGCACCAGTCTTCTCGTTTTATGCGCATGTTGATGCCGGCTCCGCTCAGGATCCGAAGGGCGAGACGGGCATGGCACATATGTTCGAACACATGGCCTTCAAAGGCACGCCAACCATAGGCACCGCGAACTACGCTGCCGAAAAGCCGGCAATGCAAAAGGAGGAGGAGGCATATCTTGCGCTGCAGCATGAGCGCTTAAAGCGCGTCGGCAACGATCCAAAGAAGCTAGAGCAGCTGGAGAAAGAGTTTCTTCAGGCGCAAGAAGAGGCTGACAAATATGTAAAGAAGAATGAATTTAGCGAAATCATCGAAGCACAGGGCGGGCAGGACCTGAATGCGGCCACGGGGGAAGACGAGACTTCCTACTTTTACTCTATGCCTGCGAACCGGCTGGAGCTGTGGGCCTATCTTGAGTCTGAGCGCTTCCTCCACCCAGTGCTGCGCGAGTTTTACCAGGAGCGCGATGTCGTATTTGAGGAGCGCCGCATGCGCACAGATTCAAGTCCGATCGGGCGCATGATCGAGCAATTCCTGGCTACCGCTTACTCGGCACATCCGTATCGCAATCCCAATGTGGGATGGCCCTCAGACCTCGCCAGCCTGACGCGAACGGACGCGCAGAGGTTCTTTGACACCTATTATGTCGCGTCGAACATGACGATTGCGGTTGTGGGAGACGTGAAGCCGGACGAGGTTTTCGCGCTTACCGAGAAATACTTTGGCCGCCTGCCCGCTAAGCCCAGACCGGAGGACCTCCACACTGCAGAGCCCGAACAGGTGGATGAGCGCAGTATCACCATTCCCGAGCCGTCGCAGCCGATCTACCTCGAGGGCTATCACCGTCCTGACTTTCGTGATCCAGATGATGCGGTGTATGACGCCATCGCCGACTTACTTTCCGAAGGCAGGACCTCGCGTTTGTACCGCTCGCTCGTTCGCGACAAGAAGATTGCTGCCGCCGCAGTAGGATTTACTGACTTTCCGGGAGTGAAATATCCGAGTCTGTTCGGTTTTTATGCAGTTCCCATTCAGGGGCACAAGCCTGCGGAACTTCAGACTGCTTGTCGTGAAGAGATGGAACGAATGAAGACGCAGGACGTAAGTGACGCCGAATTACAGATGGTGAAGACGCGAGCAAAGGCTAACTTGATACGAGGTCTTGGCGAGAATAGCGGTCTGGCGGCTCAGCTCGCATTGGCCCAGGCTCGGTACGGAGATTGGCGCGAGTTGTTCTACAACATCGATCGTTTGCAGAAGGTCACGAAAGAGGATATTCGTCGCGTGGCGAATAAGACATTCACGGCGACCAATCGGACGGTGGCTGTGGTCGAAACCGTCGCCCCGCCGGCGCCAGCTAGTCCGAATGGACCGGGAGGTGGACGATGACCGGAATGTCCCTTCTTCAAAGGAAGCTCTTAAAATCTATCATTCTGAGCCCTGCCTTTTGGCGAAGGATCTCCCGCGATGCATCAGATGTAAATGCGGCCGGTGCGGCGCTTCGGCCAGAAATCAAAAAGTACTGGCCTAAGTGCCGGGAAAGAGCCATTAAATCTTCGACATTCCCGGAGATCCTGCGCCCAAAGGCAAGGCTCAGGATAGCAATTCCCAAAAGGAAACCTGCGGAGCTTGCAGCGGGGTGTTTCTTGCTGCTTTGCACTGTCCTTTCCATTGGTTCTCTCGCCTTAGCGCAGCAATCTTGGCAGCAAGTCCCAATTCCACCCCTAGCCAAGTTCACACCCCAGGAACCAAACCGCATTCAACTGCCCAACGGCATGGTGATTTTTCTTCAGGAAGACCACGAATTGCCGTTGATCAGCGGGACAGCGTTGATCAAAGGCGGGTCGAGTTCTGAGCCTGCGGCCAAGACAGGCATGATGTCCATCTACACCGCCAGTTGGCGCACCAGCGGGACGGAGAAGAAGACCGGGGACCAGCTCGACGATGAACTCGAGGCAATCGGCGCAAAGGTTGAAACCGGCGGAGGCGTGGATACAACATCCGCAAGCTTCAATTGTCTCAAGGAAAACTTCGACCAGGTATTTGCCGACTTCCTCGATGTGCTCGAGCATCCCGTGTTCCGTGAGGACAAGATCGCTCTGGCAAAGCGCCGTCTTGCCACTGCGATCTCTCGCCGGAACGACGAAATTGACAGCATTGCCGGCCGCGAGGCGGCCAAGCTCGGTTACGGGAAAGATAGCCCTTATGGCCGCGAGGCGGAGTACTGGACTGTTGCTGCAGTTACCCGTCAGGACCTGCTCGACTGGCACAAGCGTCACCTCTCTCCCAACAACGTCATTTTCGGTATCGTCGGCGACTTCGATTCCAAGCAGATGGAGAGCCGTCTGCGCGCAGCCTTCGGCTCCGAAGCGAAAGGAACGCCTTATAATCTACCTCAGATTCCCGTTCCGGGACCCAAGTCAGGTGTATATCTGGCCGAGAAGACGGATGTGAATCAAAGTGAGATCGCGATGCTCGGCGTTGGAATTCGCCGCGATAATCCCGATTATTTTGCTGTGCGCGTCATGAATGAGATATTCGGGGGCGGATTCTCATCACGCCTGTTCAAGAACCTGCGCTCCAAACAGGCACTCGCGTATTCAGTCGGCGGAGGAATCGGTGCCGGCTACAACCATCCCGGGCTGATCGATATCAGCATGGGGACAAAGAGCGCTTCGACCGCGAAGGCGGTGGCAGCTCTCTATGAGCAGATCGATGATCTGCTCAATAATCCTCCGACCGAAGAGGAACTCAAACAGGCACGGGATTCGATTCTCAACGGTTTTATCTTTGCGTACGATTCGCCGGACAAAGTTCTTAGCGAACAGCTTACGTATGAGTTGTACGGATATCCGAAGGATTTTCTCGAACGTTTTCGCGGCGCGGTCGAGAAGGTGACCAGTGCCGACGTTCACCGCGTCGCTCGAAAGTACATCGATAAACGGAAGCTGGCTGTACTTGTAGTCGGAAATCCCAAAGAGTTCGATAAGTCGCTGGCTGAGTTTGGTCAAGTGACGAAACTGGACATCAGTATTCCCACCGCGCCGCCTGGAGCGAAGTCCGCGTCAGCGGCTGGACAGGACTAAACATAGGCCCAGAGAACGCGATCCAGGAGAGTAGAATCCGTTCGCACAAGGAGAGACCAATGAATGCTCGTCGAAGGTTCGCCGCTTGTCTTTGCGGAGTACTCATCTTTGCTGTTTCGGCTCAGGCTAAGACTAAGGGAACAACGGTTCAGTTAAAGAACGGCCAAGGCGAGGATGTGGGTACGGCAACAATCTCATCCGCCGGGAAAAAGGGCGCGAACATAAAGCTCGATGCGAAGAATTTGCCGCCAGACGAGCACGCCATTCATATCCATCAGAGTGCTAAATGCGATGGACCGGATTTCAAGTCTGCAGGTGCGCATTTTAATCCCGATAACAAGAAGCATGGTTTGGGAAATCCGGACGGTCACCATGCCGGCGATATGAAGAACTTTACGGTGAGCGAGAATGGCACTGCGAAAACGACAGTCAACGATCCTGACCTCACACTGGGCAGCGACAGCCATTCAGTGTTCAGCAATGGCGGTACTGCACTGGTGATTCACGCGAAGGCTGATGATATGAAGACAGATCCTTCGGGCAATGCCGGTGACCGGATCGCTTGTGGAGTGATTACAAAGTAGGGATGAGTTGGTCTTGCTTGCGTCGTTCCGGCTGCCCTCGGCCGGAACACGGTCGAGGAACCCAGGAATGCATTTCGTAAGACCAATATCTCTTCGCAGCAAATGTGAGTCAGGCAGCTACTCGTCTAAACCAAGTACATTAAATTGTCAGTCTTGTACCGGCCGAGGGCGGCCGGACTTCCTATCCTAACATCGCTTCATCTCGTCTTGACCTCACATGGCTCGCGCATGTTCAATACCTCCTTCGCCCATGAAATTAATTCAAGTCGTCCGCACTCTTGCGCTGAGTGCTCCAATGTTTGGAGTGCTTGCGCTCCCGGCGCAGAACGCGCCTGCTTATCCAAATTTTCCCAGTGAAACCCCAACCAACTTTGAGCCCGCAACTTCAACCTGGGATTACACGCGTCGCGAACTAATGATTCCGATGCGCGACGGAGTGCGGCTTCACACCGTGATTTTGATCCCAAAAGGGGCCAAGCACGCGCCGATCCTGCTGACGCGGACCCCTTACGAAGCCAATGCGCTTACGAATCATGCTTACAGCGCGCATCTCGGACCGATCCTGAACGGCTACGACAATGCCGTCGATGTAATCATGGAGGGCGGCTATATCCGAGTGGTGCAGGACATTCGCGGCAAGCACGATTCGGAAGGCGATTACGTCATGACGCGCCCACTCCATGGTCCCCTGAACCCGACGCCCGTCGATCATTCTACCGACACGTACGACACCATCGACTGGTTGGTGAAGAACATTCCTGAGACAAATGGAAAAGTTGGCATTCTGGGAATCTCCTACGACGGATTTCTTCCATTGATGGCCCTAGTGAATCCTCATCCAGCCCTAAAAGTAAGCGTGCCGATGAATCCGATGGTCGACGGCTGGATGGGCGACGACTGGTTCCATAATGGGGCTTTCCGCGAACAGAACATGCCTTATATCTACGAGCAGGAAGCATCGCGGAAGAACGACTTCAAGTGGTGGAGAAGCCACTACGACGACTACGACGAATTCATGCAGGCAGGATCGGCAGGCGAACTCGGACGTCAGCATGGGCTCGAGCAGGTGGGATTCTGGCGCAAGATCCTCGAGCATCCCAGCTACGACAGCTTCTGGCGTGAGCAGGCGATGGATAAGATTCTCGCCGCGCAGCCGCTCAAGATTCCCATGATGCTGGTCGATAGCCTGTGGGACCAGGAAGACATCTACGGCGCACCCGCGGTCTACAGAGCGCTCAAGCCCAAAGACACGAATAATGACAAGGTCTTTCTCGTGATGGGACCGTGGAGCCACGGCCAAGAGATACACGAAGGCAGCGCGCTGGGGGATATTAAGTTTGGCAGTGACACGGCGCTATTTTTTCGGCAGCACATACTTGGTCCGTTCCTTGCGCAATATTTGAAAGACGATGCGCCGAAGGCGGACGTTCCTACAGTCTCGGCCTTCGAAACTGGAACAAACGCGTGGAGACGTCTGCCGGCGTGGCCTGCCGGCTGTGAGAATGGTTGCAAAGTTCAAGCCAAGCCTCTCTACTTCAATGCTGATCGTAAGCTGAGCTTCAACGCTCCGAAACCTGGCGACGCTCAGTTTGAGGAATATGTCTCCGATCCCGCGAAGCCTGTGCCGTATCGCTCTCGTCCGAATGTCCCGGTATATTTTCCCGGATCGACATGGTCGCAGTGGTTAGTCGACGATCAGCGCGAACCCTCGGGACGGCTTGACGTTGTGTCGTTTGTGACCGATGTATTGATCGAGCCGGTGAAAATCAGCGGTCAGCCGATGGTGAATCTAGTCGCTTCTACCAGCGGCACCGACTCGGATTGGGTGGTGAAGGTGATTGATGTCTATCCCGATGAAGTCGCCGAGCAACCAGCGATGGGCGGCTATCAGTTGATGGTTTCGGCAGACATCTTCCGGGGCAGATATCGTGAGAGTCCGGAGAATCCGAAAGCCATCACGCCTGACAAGCCTCTGCTGTACAAATTTTCATTGCCTACAGCAAATCATGTTTTCAGGCCTGGACACCGGATCATGGTGCAGGTGCAGTCAAGCTGGTTCCCGCTGTATGATCGCAACCCGCAAACGTTTGTGTCCAATATTTTTTGGGCCAAGCCGGGAGAGTATCGCAAAGCGACCCAGCGCATATATCACGCTGCGGGACAAGCGAGCTTTGTGGAGTTGCCGGTCGTGACAGGAAGATAAAAGCAACGAGAGGATAGAGGGGCCGCCGCGCGCCCTCGAGAGAAGGTTGTTGGGTCGCTGAATCGACAACCTGAATAGATCAAATTCCCGAATACCTGGGTAACTTACGTCTGGGCAATCCGAAGAGAGACGCCCACGCCAGAGCGAGCGGCGATCCGTTGGATTTTTGGAATTTACTTTTTGATCTGATGGAGCAATTCTGGTGCGCGGTGTTGCGCCTCGAAGATCTGGTCAGGCGACATCAGTTGTTGCAGGTTGAGCAAGGCTGCGCTTGCGCGCACATCGCCGGTCGCTTCGGAAAGGGAGAACCATGAGTATGCAGCCACGAACTCTGGGGATGTACCAATACCGTCCCTGAACATGATTCCCAAGTTGAACTCAACCTGCCCTAATTCATAGGGCTGCAGATTACTGGTAACGTTGGCAGCCGATCTTCCCTTGCTCTTCGTGCTTGCTATCACGGCCCATACCGCCGCCTTGACGGGATCTCGCATTACGCCGGTACCTGATGCGTAGTGGTCTGCGAGCGAGGCTTGCGCCGCATGGTTTCCGCCGATAGCCATGGCCATTAAGGCTCGCACGGCCGGAGTGGCATCGCTTATCAGTTCAGACGTGGATTCAGGACTGACGGTGACAAATGGCATGTTGACGTGGTTTGCAGCAGTCGACCGCGTTGCCGAGATCTGAGATGGGGCATTCGCGCGGCGAATCAATCGAGGAGCAGAGAACGCCAGGGACGCAGCCACCGATGCGAGCGCAATCCATCGCCACCACTGCTTCAGAGATTGGATCCCAAAATTCCTAAGCTGCGAGAGAACTGCATGGCTTCCGTCATATTGCTGGAAGGACGGCATTGTAAGGGGCGATAGGCGGCCATCGCTATTGAGCTTAAAAGCGGTGTTGTTTCCTTCCCAATCTTCGGGATCTGGCAAATTCAGTTCTGCTCGCCGTTGATCGACCAAACCTAACGCGCGAACAGCCTCAGCCTTGATCCGTCTCAGCGCAGCTCTATCAAATGCTCCAGGATCGCTCGACAACACCTCAAGGACACCGATGCACCGTGAGTCGCGGGAGATAGGGACCGCCACAACAGAGCGTATCCTCAGCCGCTCGCATACTTCTGTGTCGACCCGCGGATCCGTTCCCGTATCAGAGCTGTATAGAATGTGGTTTTCTCGTACTGCTAGGCCTGAGATTCCTGAATTGACATCCAGCACAGCTCTGAGAGGCGGTGCCGCATCGCCACAGCGGGCAATGCATACCATCATGGAGTGATCTCTAGCAGATTGAAGGGCAATGGCTACTCCGTCGGCGGGAACTGCACACATCAATTGTTCTGCAAGCCGACTTAGCTCCAAATGACTTGCAGCGGGAATTCCAATTTTGGGAACTTCTCCGCCGAATTTGTCTTGGAACGGAATCGATGTGAACTGACTCATTTTCGTGAGTAATCGGCTACGTCTTGGTCCATCAGCATGCGACGCTATCATGTCCAATAACTACGGTCCAAAGTACGGTATTGAATCGCCTCGGCGATGTGTTTCGACTGAATCTCGGCAGTCCCATCCAGATCAGCTATGGTTCGGGCTACTTTCAATATTCGATCGTGCCCGCGTGCGCTCAGCCCTTGTTGCTGCATGGCGCGCTCGAGCAGGCGTTCGCAGTCGCTGGAAAGTTCGCCATACGTGCGAATCTGGCGTGGCCCCATTTGCGCGTTCGAGTAGATGCGTTCTCCGGCGGCGGCAAAGCGGTTCAGTTGTGTTTCACGGGCACGCAGTACGCGCTCGCGAATTGACGCGGAATCTTCAGGGGTGCTGTTGCCGCGCAGCTCTCGGTAGTTCACCGCGGGGACGTCAATATGGATATCAATGCGATCCATGAGAGGGCCAGAGATCTTTGAGACATAGCGCTGAATCATCTCAATGCTGCATTTGCAATCCCGACTCGCATCGTTGAAATAGCCACAAGGACAAGGGTTCATAGCGGCCACAAGCATGAAGCGGGCTGGGAAAGTTAATGACATCGCCGCGCGTGCGATCGAGACTTGTCCATCCTCTAAAGGTTGCCGCATCACTTCGAGAACATTGCGCGGGAACTCTGGAAGTTCATCGAGGAACAGAACACCATTGTGGGCGAGAGAAACTTCGCCGGGGCGGGGGATCATGCCGCCGCCGATGAGACCAGCGTCAGAAATGGTGTGATGGGGCGCTCGGAAGGGACGTACACCGACGAGTCCTGCTCCGGGATCGAGCACTCCCGCGACGCTGTGGATTTTGGTTGTGTCGAGCGCCTCCTCGAAAGTAAGCGGCGGAAGGATAGTTGGCAGACGTTTGGCCAGCATTGTCTTTCCCGATCCGGGAGGTCCGATCATCAGGATATTGTGTCCGCCCGCGCTGGCAACCTCGAGAGCGCGCTTCGCTGACTGCTGCCCGCGAACATCTTTAAAATCCACTGTAAACTGCTGTGCACGGTCGAGCAGCTCAGCGGTATTCACTTGCATGGGAGTAACGCCGTTACCGTTATTGATGAGTTGAATGACCTGAAGGAGTGAGCGCACAGGATAGACATTAATCCCGCTCACGACGGCGGCTTCGCGAGCATTAGTTTCGGGCACTACTAGATTGGGAATCTTGCGGGCTCGGGCAGCGATGGCAATCGGCAGAGCTCCGCGGATGCCGCGTACGCTACCGTCAAGCATTAATTCGCCGACAAAGACGTAGTCCGGCAGGTCGGGCTTGAGTAGTCCGTTGTAGGCGCCGAGGATCCCCAAAGCCATCGGCAGGTCGAATCCAGAGCCTTCTTTCTTGAGATCGGCGGGAGCGAGATTGATGGTCACCTTCGTCTGCGGCATTTCACGACCGCAATTTTTCAGGGCTGCCTGGATCCGTTGTTTGCTTTCGCGCACTGCCGCATCGGGCAGTCCAACCGTCATGAAATTCTCTTTCTCGCTACGGTGTTCGCCAACATCGACCTCGACGTCGATCAGGTTGGCATCGATTCCATAGACAGCGGCGCTGAGAGTGCGAAAGAGCATCGGCGCAGGGAGTATAAACCAGAGTCCAATTCGACGCGATTCTTTACAATGACAAACTTACATGAAGACTTGCGTTACTGCCGCGCGGCTGTTTACGCCAACCGACGTCATCGCTAACCCGGTAGTTCTGATCGACAGCGGGACGATCCAGGATCTCGGCACGCGTAGTGACCTGGAGGTCCCGGCATACGCTCAACACCTTGATTTTCCCGATTTGGTTGTCGCACCGGGATTCATCGATATTCACGTGCATGGCGGAGCGGGGCACGATGTCATGCGGGACGACCCGTCCGGCCGAATTGCCTTTGAGAAGGCATTGGCGAAGCATGGAGTCACCAGCTATTTGCCCACCACTGTTACCGCGTCGATGGAACGCATTCTGGGAGCAGTGGACCGATTGGGCAATATCATCTGCGCCGAAGATGTCAGCCAAGCCGGTGCTCGCCCGCTCGGCATTCACCTCGAAGGTCCATTCATCAGCGCGGCGAAATGTGGAGTACATCCCGCGGAGTACCTGGTCTCGCCGACTGTCGATCTCTTCGAACGGATCCTCGACGCGAGCGGCGGCACGTTAAGGATGATGACCATCGCTCCTGAAGTTCCCGGAGCTAACGAGGTGATTCGTCATGCCCGGGAACGAGGCGTCTTCACAAGCATCGGTCATTCCAATGCGACATTTGAGGAGGCAGCGAAGGGCATCGCCGCTGGCGCAGTAAGCGCCACACATACATTTAATGCAATGCGCGCGCTGGATCATCGCGAGCCCGGGATTCTGGGTGCAGTCCTGAGCGATGAGCGAATCATGGCCGACATCATCGCTGATGGCGTGCATGTCGCTCCTGCTGTTGTGCAGGTATTTCTCAAAGCAAAGGGAATCGATAGGGCCGTGCTGGTCACAGACGCAATCAGCGCGACTGGTATGCCGGATGGGACATACCAGCTCGGTCCCTTCCCAGTGCAGGTTCGTGGAGATCGGGCTGAATTCGAGGGAAAGTTAGCGGGCAGCGTTCTTACATTAGATCGTGCCGTGCGAAATGTGATGAGCTTCGCAAAATGGAGTTTGCAACAGAGCGTGATTCTGGGTACGCGGAACCCGGCGCAGTTGATTGGAGCTGATACGAAGGGTGAGCTTGCGGTTGGAAGTGACGCCGATCTCGTTTTGCTCTCGGCGAAAGGTGAAGTCGTGCATACGATGGTAGGCGGGCAGTTGGTAAAGGATTAGCGGTTCTAACGTGGCCGTACTCGGCCGGTAACTGCTGAAGATCTAAATGTTGTTCTATGGAAGAGAAAGTCGCTATCCGAGCGATTCTTTGGTCACAAGGCTATCGTTTTCCAATCCATTTCTTGCATTTTACCGGCCGAGGACGGCCAAGTCGCCGCTTGGGTCGCATGCGCGTTCGGTAGAATCGAGAATTCATGAACAATCAGAAATCCAAGCCGGACAAGAATGGTTTTCCGCATTACATGCTCAAGGAGATCTACGAGCAGCCCGAGGCGGTGCGCGAAACCATCGAGGCGTGCGTCAACAGTGCCGGCCACATCGCGGTGCCCGGATCGCATATTACCAACGCGGAAGTGAAGAAGCTGCGTAAGATTGACATTGCTGCCAGTGGAACCAGTCGACATGCAGGGCTCGCCGGCGAGTTCATGATCGAGCGCATGACGGGCATTCCTGTGGAAGTGGATTTTGCCAGCCAATATTGCTATCGAGATCCCATCGTTGAACCTCATGAGCTGGCAGTGTTTATTTCACAATCGGGCACCACGGTTGATACGGTTGCCGCTTTGCAGGTCGCGAAGAAAAAAAGCGCGAAGACGCTGGCCATCTGCAACGTTGCCGACACGCCACTCACCCGCGATGCCGATGCGATGCTGCTCACGTATGCCGGCATTGAGACTTCAATCGCCGCCACCAAGAGTTTCACGACACAGCTGACCGCGCTATTTTTACTGGCAGCCCACATTGCGCGAGTACGCGGGAGCTCCGATGCCGCAGTTGATGCGGCATTGCGCAAGGCGCGGAAACTACCTGATGAAATTCAGAGTGTGTTGAAACAGGATCAACAGTGCCTAGCGCTTGCCCGCGTCTTTGCGCAGTACGAATCGTTTCTCTTTTTGGGACGAGATATCGATTATCCCATTGCCCTCGAAGGTGCCCTCAAGCTGAAAGAGGTCTCATACATTCATGCTGAGGGATATCCGACAGGTGAGATGAAGCACGGCCCGAGCGCAATGATCGACGAGAGCCTGCCTCTCGTTGTGCTCGCGACGCGCGACAAGTCCGATCCGGCTTCACGTGTGCGGTATGAGAAGACGATCTCAAATATCCGTGAAATCGTTGAGCGTGGTACGCCGGTACTGGCAGTGATCAGCGAAGGCGATCGCGAGACTCCGAAGGCGACGCCCCATGTGATCGAAGTGCCCGATGTCCCGGTGTTGCTGCAGCCGATTGTGGAAGTTGTGCCTTTGCAGCTCTTTGCGTATCACGTCGCGGTGCTGAAGGGCAGAGACGTGGATGAGCCGCGGCATTTGTCGAAGTCGGTAGTTGTGGAGTGAAGGTTTCGAGTGTTGTCATTCCGAACCCCCGTGGTTTGGCATTGAGAAATCCCTACTGCGCTCATGAGTTTTCGTGAAAGCGAGATCAGTACACCATGCAGAATGACCACTATAGGGATTCCTCCTCCGGCAGACTGCGCCGGAAGTCGGACTGACAAAAAGAGATAAAGCTACCGCTCAATCGCCATTGCAACCGAATTCCCGCCGCCAAGGCACAGCGCTGCGATCCCTTTGTGCGCGTTGCGGCGAATGAGTTCGTAAAGCAACGTCACCAGCACACGCGCACCGCTTGCACCGATGGGGTGTCCGAGGGCAACCGCTCCGCCATTGACATTCACTTTATTCATGTCGATGCCAAGCTCGCGCACGAGTGCGATTGACTGTACCGAAAATGCCTCATTTAATTCATAGAGATCCACGTCGTCCGGTTTCCATCCTGTTTTTTGCCACAGCTTGCGAACTCCGTCGACAGGCGCCATCATCACCCACTTCGGATCGACTCCGCTGGTTGATTGCGCAATAATACGCGCCATTGGCTGCAATCCGAGTTCTTTCGCCTTTCGCGCTGACATCACCACAACTGCGGCTGCTCCGTCGTTGATGGTTGAGGCATTGCCTGCTGTTACCGTGCCGTCCTTCTTGAAAGCGGGCTTCAACGATCTGAGCGTTTCGGAAGTTGCGTCCTCGCGCGGACCTTCATCCTTGTCGAAAGTGACCGGCGGATCGCCTTTCTTGCGAGCTGGGAGGTCCACGGCCATTACTTGCGACTTGAAGCGACACTCTTTCCATGCCTGAACCGCCTTGCGATGCGAGTTCATTGCAAACTCATCCTGCTGTTCGCGCGTGATGCCGTACTTTTCCGCGACGTTCTCGCCGGTTATTCCCATGTGGTAGTTGTTGTAAAAGTCCCATAGACCATCGTTCACCATGGAATCGACGATTTGCGAATTGCCCAGACGATATCCTTTGCGCGCTTGTGGGAGCAGATAAGGAGCGTTCGTCATCGACTCCATTCCGCCCGCTACTACGATTTCCGAATTCCCAGTTTGAATACCTTGGGCTGCGAGGCCGATCGCCTTCAGTCCTGATCCACAGACCTTGTTGATGGTCAGTGCGGCGACTTCGGGAGGTAGTCCGCCGTTCAGCGCGGCCTGTCGCGCGGGGTTTTGCCCCAACCCTGCCGAAATCACGTTGCCCATGATGCATTCGTCTACTTGTTTGGGCTCGAGATGCGCGCGGCTCACAGTTTCTCTCACAACCAATGCACCAAGCTGTGGCGCGGTCAAGTCCGAAAGAGAGCCTTGGAACTTTCCAATGGGAGTTCTTAGCGCAGAAACGATGACTATTTCGTCCATAATGGCCTCGAAAGCGATGTGCAGTTCACAACAGATTAGTGAGTATGGAACTGGATTGGTGGGAAGCCAAACCTGCCATTATAAGATGGCCTGCACACGCAAGTTGATCACGAGGAGCTTCATTGAGCGAGTTCACGACTTCCCCTTCAGCTCTGACTGGAACGCTCGGCCAGCCATTGGAAACTGAGTCTCAGCGACCTCCGCTGTGGCAATACGGCTACACGATTGCGCTGGCTGGACTGATGTTGTTCATGTCGTACAGCGGCGCTGACAAACAGGGTGAGTTCGCAAAGCGATACGGCCACATTGTCTTCTACGGTATAACCATTGCTACAGAGCTGGTGCTTCTTGGGTTGACGTATTTGGGAATGCGTTTTGCGCGAATGAAGCTGCGCGAAGTGATCGGCGGAAGTTGGCAGACAGCAGAAGATTTTTTCCTCGATGTTGCCGTCGCATTTGGTTTTTGGATTCTCGCCTATGCTGTCCTTATCGGATTGGGTTATGCCCTCCATATGGCGAGTCCTGGTGCGATTGATGAAGGGAAGAAGACGATCGAATTGCTGGCTCCGCGCAACGCGCTCGAACTGATTCTCTGGATCTGTATGAGCACAACCGCCGGCTTCGTTGAAGAGATCGTGTTCCGCGGGTACTTCCAACGACAGTTCTCTAGTTTGTTACGCAACGTTTGGCTAGGCATGTTGCTATCGGCCGCAGTCTTCGGGCTTTCGCACGGATATGAGGGCAGACGACGCATGTTGCTAATTTTTATTTATGGCGCAATGTTCGGAACGTTGGCCATCCTGCGCAAGAGTCTCCGTGCCGGAATGATGGCTCATGCATGGCACGACAGCCTTCAAGGAATTTTCCTGATGATCGCGCAAAAGCTGATAAAAAGCGGGGTAATCAAGTGATGGAAAAATTGTTTGGCTTGCGTGTGCTCGCTCAAATGCATCGCGAATCGTTCATGACGACCTTCATCTCGCACTTTTTTTCGCGACGTAGAACTCAAAGAGCAACTTCCGTCAACCATTTTTTGCTTGACATAGTTTTTCAATGACTCTATACATTCAACAATTGCAACAAAAGATCGTTGCGAACTCGATTGAACAATCGAAAGGGAGAATAGAAAAATGGCAACCAAGAAGAAAGCCGCGAAGAAGTCAGCAAAGAAGAAAAAATAAGAGCTGACACGGCAAAGTACAAAACAGGGGACGCGCAGAGCGTCCCCTAAAGTTTTTAGGAACGCATAGTTCTTCTTACCCCGGACTCTCTACTCTTTGTCATTCCGAAGCAAAGCGAGAAATCCCTAAAGGCGAGGATCCTTAGCTAGGCCGCCGCTCTCTTTCGTTTGTTCGCGGATACCATTGCAGGTCTCAGTGGAGTCATGTCTTCGGGGGCTTGCCATTCCCCGGCACATCGTTCACAGAGCCAGAACAGCTCCTGGTGCCCGCTTATCGGACTGGTTCTTACCAGCAATTCTCCAGTGCCGAAGTAGGTGAATCTTCCATTGCACGCAGGGTTGGCGCACTTCGCAACCATTGACGCACTCCCAGGATTTCTGATTCGATGCAACTTCCTTTTCTCGGTCGTGCTGAGGTTCCGAAGATAATCTCATTCACGAATGCGTGGAAGCGCCAACGTGTGCCGGATGAATCGTGCCGGCACTTAGCGCTCTTGAGAAACAGTTTCCGATGCTACTGTCCGATTTGACAGCAGACGGTCGAGAACTCGAAAACCGAGTAGCAGCGAGAGGATCACAGCCATGATCTCGGGGCGAGTGAGATCGCGTTTGACAAGCCACCAGAAGTGCACCACACCGGCGATCCCGCTTGCATATATCAGCTGGTGCAGCGTCTGCCAGCGCCTTCCTCCGAGCCAGCGAATCGATGCCGCGGTGGAGGTCAGAGCTAAAGGAAGCATGAGCGTCCACGCTGTCATTCCCGCCGTAATGAACGGACGCTTGTAAATGTCCTTCACAATCTCCTGCACATCGAAAAACTTGTCGAACCATAGGTATGTCATGAGATGAAGGCAGCCGTAGAAAAACGCGAACAGACCGACCAGGCGCCGAAATCGAATTAACCAATTAATGCCTGTGAGCTTTCGCAGCGGTGATATCGAGAGGGTGGTAAGCAGAAGGTAAAGCGTCCAGTGGCCCGTAGAGAGCGTGATTTCACTCAGCGGATTCGCTCCAAGCCCGTCATGAGTCGCCTTCCAGGCAAGGAGGCCCACTGGTGATAGGCAGAGCCCCCATACGACCAGTTTGAGCAGGACAATCCAGCGCCGCGGCATTCAGTAGTGCTTCTTCAGGTCCATGCCGTTGTAGAGGCTCGCGACCTGATCGCCGTATCCGTTGAACATCAGCGTTGGACGTTTGCGGAACTCGCCAATACGGCGCTCCGTTGCCTGGCTCCATCTCGGATGATCGACATTCGGATTTACGTTCGAGAAAAAGCCGTACTCGTTCGGCGCCGCCTTGTTCCATGCGGTAGGCGGCTCATAGTCAACAAAGTCGATTTTGACGATGGATTTGATGCTTTTGAATCCGTACTTCCAGGGCACGATAATGCGGACCGGGGCTCCATCCTGATTCGGGAGAGTCTCTCCATATAGGCCGAACGTCAGCAGCGTCAGCGGATGCATGGCTTCGTCCATGCGTAGACCTTCGGTGTACGGCCAATCCAGAACTCCGGAGCGCTGCCCCGGGAATTGACTTAAGTCCATTAGCGTCGTGAACATTATGTATTTTGCTTTCGATGTCGGCTGTAGCTCATTGATCAGATTGCTGAGCGAGTAGCCGACCCAGGGGATCACCATGGACCAGCCTTCGACGCAACGAAGTCGATAAATTCGATCTTGGAGTGTCGCCAGCTTCGTGAGTGAATCCACGTCGTAGGTTTTCTTCTCTTTGATTGCGCCGCTAACTTTCACCATCCAGGGATGGGTACGGAAGTTCTGAGAGAGTTTCGCCGGTCCGTACTTATCGGTGCTGAACTCGTAGAAGTTGTTGTAGTTGGTGATGTCTTTGAATGGGGTCGGAGTTTCAGTGGTGCTCAGCGGGCTTTTCTGCGTTGGGAGCTTCGTGTTTGCGCTCACAGTGGATGGTCGAACCATCTCACATCCTGCGGTTGCCAACGCCGCTCCGAAAAGCGTGGCTTCTGTCACGAACTTGCGGCGATCCATGTAGAGCGACTTTGGAGTGATTTCCGACGAGGGTATGTCTGATGACTTCTTAATCAGCATGGCTGTTGTGTCCCAATAACTAAGATTCTCTAGAAGTACGCTTGTGACAGCTGCATAGATTATGAGCCTGCCCAATCGAAGCCCACAAATACTGGCTCGGGATGAAGTTTCACTCCAAATGTCTTGAATACGCCTTCCTGAACCCTGTTCTTCAATTCGACAATCTCGGCCGCGGTGGCACCTCCACGGTTCACGATTGCCAAGCTGTGTTTAGTAGAGATTCCCACTCGGCCATTGGCAAAGCCTTTGTGAAAGCCGGCCTTTTCCACTAACCAAGCTGCTGAAATCTTCACTTGTCCTTCGGGAGCAGAGTACCTAGGTGGTTTTTGATCCGCACACTGAGTAAGGGAGACGATGCGATCGTATTCCGCCGGCGAAATGATTGGATTCTTGAAAAAGGATCCGGCGCTACGGCTATTTTCTTCATTGGGAGTAATTAGCATGGCCTTGCTTGCGCGGATTTCGCGCACTGCATTCCGTACCTGCAAGAGCGTCAGGCTCGACGAAGACGAAGCAAAGTACCGTTTGAGGTCGGCATACTCAACGCGAGGCGCACTGTCGGGCCAGAGGGCATAGGAGACGCGCGTAACGATGTAGCGTCTTTTCTGCGACCTATTGAAGATGCTTGTGCGGTAATGGAAGCCGCATTCGGCGTTTGACAGCTCCCGGATTTCACCGGAGCTGGTGTCGATCGTGTGAACTGTTGTGATCGTCTCAGCTACTTCCTGGCCGTATGCACCCACATTTTGTACAGGCGTGCCTCCCACAGTTCCAGGAATGCCGCTCATGCATTCAATACCTGCGCAATTCTGCTCGACGGACTGGGCGACCAAGCCGTCCCAGTCCTCTCCAGCTCCAGCAGTGAACAAGATGTTTCCATCCGCAGGAGCAGTTTCAATTCCTAAAATGGAAACCTTCAGGATTAAGCCAGGCCAGCCAGCGTCGGAGACCACAAGATTGCTTCCTCCACCGAGCACGAACAATTCCAGTGAGTGCTCGCGGGCGTAAGCGATGGCGTCAAATATTTCAGTCTCACTGTGAGCTTCTACGAAATAACGAGCAGGGCCGCCAACTTTGAGGGTTGTGTAAGGGGCAATAGGAATGTCTCGAAGGATTTGCACTGAAGCGAGATTACCGCATCAGGCCAGCTGAGCTGGTTTTTGATTACATGGTCCGGCTGCCCTCGGCCGATACACTGATGAAGGCTCCTGTGGTCTGAGGTAAGAACCTATCTCGAGAAGCTGGCCAATCTTCGGCAGAACGTTGCAGGGTACATGCGGTTCTTGTTGCTTCAACAGTGGACCAGCCGAGGGCGGCCGAATCAGGTAATCAAAAACCAGTCGCTATGTAAAATGATTGTTGGAGGTTAACGAATGTATCCAGAGATTATGGTCATGCCGATGCGCGAGGAGCTTACCCGCCTCGGCATTAAAGAAACGCGCACGGCTGATGAAGTAGATCAGGCCTTGAAGCAAGCGGGCACAACAATGGTTATAGTCAACTCGATCTGCGGATGCGCAGCTGGCAAGATGCGCCCCGCTATACGAGCGGCATTGCAAAATTCAACGCGGCCGGATCAGGCGATCACCGTTTTTGCTGGTCAGGATCGCGAAGCTACCGAGCGCGCCCGCACCTACTTCAGCGGATACCCGCCCTCATCGCCGTCTATTGGAATCTTGCGCGAAGGGGAACTCGTGTACATGATGCAACGTTCCGATATTGAGACCAGCGATCCACAAACGATCGCGCTCAAGCTGGCACAGGCCTTCAATCAGTATTGCTCTAAGTCTGCTGTCTAGTGCCGCAGTCGTGGAGACGCAGTCGCAGCCCATGCTGCGTCTCTATTCGCTGACCGATTTCGCACATGCTGTACTTCAAGCGGACATTCGGTCCCCAAGGCCTTCTCCCAGCGCCGTCCCTAACCCGCTGTAATATCGAACACTGTGAGTTCCGGGCTTGTGGCATCGAACTTGCGCTGATACTCTGCATCGCGATCTCAGACTCCCTCGAACGAGGAGGCACTGTGGCCAAGGTTGAGCGTGTTCGACAGATTCTTTCATCCCCATTTGGGGCGGAAGAATTGAGGAATCAAACTGAGCAGGGCTGGAAGATCGTTGCTATTGAGTGGGAGCGCGAGGTCGCCGAAGCGGCAGCGCAGCGGCCCCCGACGGGTGAAGAGCCTCCATTTGGCCTTCAGGTCTCGAAGGATTCGGACCAGCTTGAAGTAAATCCGACGGAAAGAGAAGCTCTTTTTCTTATGATGGAGCTGACAGTTCAGGAAGGCCCTTATTCAAGAATTGCGGATGAACTCAACCGTCGGGGTTTTCGTACCCGCCACGGGCTCAAGTGGAATCCGGTCTCCGTCTTCCAGATGCTGCCACGGCTCATCGAAGTGGGTCCGCGAATCTTTTCTACGGAGGAGTGGCAGGAGCGCCGGAGGAAGTTGAAAGCTGCTGGCCTTTAAGCCTTCTGGTCAAGCACTGCCCGGAGACGACCATAACCCGATCGGCTCACTGGAAGCCGCGTCCCGTCGCTGAGAGTACTCAGGTGTGTGTCTTTCCCGTACGGCTCGATCTTCGTGACTCGCTCTAGGTTCACGATGTAAGAGCGATGGATTCGCAGAAATCGCGCTGGATCCAGCGAGCTTTCCAAGCTTGAAATGGTTTGTTGCTTGAGGTGCTTTTTGCCTTCGCTAGCGAGAGCAATGTAGTCATCCTGCGCCTCGGCATAATCCAGCTTTGCAATGGGAATGATATGCACGCGTGTGCCGTCGCGGACAACGATGCGCTCTGCAAATTCTCCAGGAGTTCGTGTTGAAGCCTTCAAATCGCTTGCTGCTGGCAGCTTTTCTCTCACTCTCTTCCGTGCGCGCGCGAGCGCTTGCTCAAAACGCTCCGCTCCGAAGGGCTTGAGCAAGTAATCGACAGCATGCACTTCGAAGGCACGCAGCGCGTGCTGATCATAGGCCGTCGCAAAGATGACCGCCAATTCGGTTCCGATTAGCTCCAGCACTTCAAAGCCATCCAGCTTCGGCATCTGGATATCGAGAAAGAGTAAATCTGGCTTGAGTTCGGTGACCGCCTTTACGGCTTCAAACCCGTTACCACATTCAGCGACAATTTCTATTTCGGGATGAGCCTGCAGCAGCTCCCGAACTACCTGGCGAGCGAGATCCTCGTCATCGACAATCACGGCGCGAGTTCTTTCGGCTGTTTGCGTCATGCGGGCACTGCCTTTCTCTCAGCAGGAAGGGTGAGACCCACGTGAAAGCGTTCGCCGTTTTTGTTCACAGAAAAAGTCGCATTGTTTCCATACCGGGTGTTGAGACGTTGACGCACGTTCGCAAGCCCCACGCCACTCTTCCGTCGAGCAGGCGCTTCGGGATCGAAACGATTCTCCACCTCGATGCTTACAGTGGTGTTGTTCTCGTCACGTACGGCGTCCACCCGAAGCTGAATCCATCCACCTTCTATGAGATTCGCGATCCCGTGCACCACTGCGTTCTCCACCAATGGCTGAAGAATTAAGGGTGGGACCATGCAATCGAGCGTCCCCGGATCGATTTGCTCCTCCATCCGCAAGCGCGTGCCGAAACGGATCTTCTCGACAGCAAGGAATGAATGGATAAGCGATAACTCTTCTTCAAGGGAGATCAGCGCTTTTTCACCCAATCCCAAAGTGGCGCGAAGAAAATCGGCAAGGGCAATACACATCTCGCGCGCACGCTTAGGATCGCTGCTTGTCAATGCGCTGATCGAGTGCAGGCTGTTGAACAGGAAATGTGGATTTACCTGCGCTTTGAGTGCACGCAACTCGGCATCGCGAGCCAGCACACGCGCTTGGGATTCGCGCTGTTCGGCTTCACGTGACGCCTCCTGGGCCAGCAAAACATAGAACAACGCCACGGCGAGCAGGTAAAGGAGCATTCCCATTGCGAGAAAAATTGGGATGCTCCTGACGACTTTTTCGTCGAATCCTTGCAACTGAGGCAGGCGCGAGAGGCCACTTGCAAGCGCTTTTGCCATTAAAGCCCAGAAGAATGCACAGATAAGCGCCGCCAGCAGATGAGGTACAAGCATTCCAGTAAAGCTCGTGTCCTCCAGGGGAATGCCGCGACAGGAATACCAAGCGGAGAGGCACATGAATGCGTATACAACAGAAAGCGGAAAGAAGAACAGTACAGACTGGAATTTATCAATGCCGCCGTGGTGGTAAGTGGCCACATAGAACAGAAGCTCGCTTACTATCAGCCAAGTGAACAGGTACAGCCCAAGCCGGCGCGGATATCCGAGGATCGGATGCATGCCTAATAACTCTTGACCTCGATGCCACCGAAGATAGCAGCGCCACGGACGACAACCGTCTTTACAGGACGATCAGGCCGAGGAACATGCCGCGTTTTATCGACATAACCTCCGAAAATTCCAAGTCCTTCCACCGATACCTTCCACCATTCGGGGATGATGATCTCGCCGCCACCGAAAATCGCAGTCGCGTCGATCACCGTGCGTTCGCCTTCCATATCAGCACGCGAGAGATCGATCTTGAATCCCCCGAAGAACGCGAGCAAATTCCCACCATCACCGATCATTCCTTCAAGCCGACGCTCTATACCCCCAAAGATGGCCACCGAGCTAAGCGGTCCTCCACCATCTGGACGTGGTCCGAACGGGCGAGACATACAAAAGCCTCGCCGTCCTTCGCGTAGCTCTTTGGCCTGCCAAGCGAGAAGCAAGCCGGCGACGATCATGATTAGAGGCCAGAGCTGGCCGATGCCGTAACGGATATATCCGAACTCGTGCAGGATGAGCAGGGTGCCCAACGAAATGAAAAATCCACCCCATATTTGTTCACCTGTATTATTCGCTTCAATCAGGCGAACGAGGCCGATGACACAGAAGATTGCCGGCCAGAACCTCCACACAATGCCGGATTCAACAATCCCGAAACGATCGAGGAGCAGCACAACGCCGATGCCAGCAACCACGAGTCCGGAAACCAGTGTTCCGGTTGCTGCTCTTCGATTAGCCGTCATTTCGTTCTCCCACGGTCGGGTATTCACGGGTCACCGCCTCGCCTTTTCGGGCACGAATAGCAGGACGACGCCCGCGGAGATCAGCAGAAGCGGCCACCATGTTACGAGGTCTCCGGGAAGATTAAAGCTTACTGTGAAGACATTCAGGCGTGCGAGCAGCACCAGGGTGCCGATTGTGGCAATGACAATCCCGATGAGGGTGTCGCTGGGGTAGGAGGGTAGACGGTTGTCGTTCATAAACATCTCCTCACAATTGATACTGTTGTTCACGAGGTTCAATTTAGGTCGAGACCAATGCGATAGTCGCGAGCTTTTCGGTGAACGGCGGGCGTTTACCGGCGAATGACGGGGTACATCGGAGAGTTGATCGAAGCGGACCGCGGGGGTCCTCGCGCTGATTTTCGGTACGCAGAACAAAACAAGAGGTTGTAGTAAACCCGGCCCGAGAGATTTGGGTGTCGCAAGCAAACACCCGCGCCGGGACGCGCGACGGTCCTTCAACGTTCCTTTCTTGGTCCTCAGAGATTCAAAACAAGGCCAGCTGCTCAACCGCCCTTGGCGGAAGGTACTCACGAATAGCTCCGCGTGGCCCGGAAGCGCCAATTCCATACTTCTTCTTGAATCTATTCATGAGCGCGGTCAGATGCTTGCGGTAAGCCTGTGATCCGAAATCGCGCTCGCCATACATTTGCTCATATTGCGGCACAAGGTCGGGAAACCGTTCTTTGATGAATGGAAGGAATATCGCTCTTGAGCATGGCTTCAAGAACAGTGGATTGGCGAAGATGTTTGTGGCGTTTGCCTCCGCCGCGGCTTTCACTAGACCTTCCAAGTCTTTAGGCTTGTCAGTAATACCCGGCAGAACTGGAGCACAAATAACACCCGCTGGGATTCCAGCCTCATTCAGCTTGCGAACCGCCTCGAGCCGCAGATCAGGCCGCGGTGCCCGAGGTTCGGTGATCCGAGCAAGCTCGGTGTTTACAGTTGTAACCGTTATGTGGACCCCGATCGTATTTCGCTCCGCCACTTGCTTCAGCACATCGACGTCGCGCAGGACCAGATTCGACTTGGTAACAATGCCAATCTCCAGCGTGGCATGGCGGGCCAGTTCCTCCAAAATGGAGCGCGTTACGCAGTGCCGCCGCTCGGCAGGCTGATATGGATCGGTCGCAGTCCCGATGGCAATCTCTTCGCCCTTCCGAACTTTTTTCAGATCGCGGCGCAGGAGCCACGCGGCCTCATCCTTGATGAATATTTTGTGCTCGAACTCATTGGGATCGCGGATCTCCATGAACTCGTGCGTGTAGCGCGCATAGCAGTACTTGCAGGCGAACTCGCAACCGCGATAGGGATTGATAGTCCACGTGAAAGGAAGATTGCGACGCGAGTCGCAGCGGTTGAGGATCGAGCGCACCGGCAGCGAGAAGAATTCAACCTCATGCCCGCCATCGACGTGCTCGGCCTCACTAGCCAGCTTGGCGATGCCGATCAGATGGGTCTCTGGCTGCGATGGATATAGAGGTAGGGAAACCATACAGCTCTGGTTTATTCGCTTTATATTCGCCTAGGCCAGTATATCAGAACAAGCTTGACGCTTTGACCACGGAGGACAGGGAGGTCACGGAGGAAAAAAAGCGAGTTGTTTCCCTCTGTCCTCCGTGTTCAATTGCTTTTCTCGATTCGCAGCTTCATCCCAAATTTGGGCCTCAGCGTGATTACCGGGAGTAGTTCCACGCGGGTTTCTTTCACCACCGAGAACTTCCAGTTTCGGGCGACGCTGGCCAGGAGGAGCACGCCTTCCATCCAAGCGAATGATTCGCCGATGCACTGGCGTGGCCCGGCGCCAAATGGGAAATAGGAGAACTTCGGGCGATTGGTGCGTGCTTGCGGCGTCCAGCGTTCAGGATCGAAATGCAGCGGATTCGGATACCAGCGCTCGTCGCGATGAGTGATCCACTGCGAGGTGAGAACCAGGGCGTTTTTGGGAAACGTAACCCCAAATGCGTCGTAAGGCTCGACTACGGTGCGGGCTATGCCCCAGGCCGGCGGATACAGCCGCATCGACTCGCTCAGGACCATCTCGGCATATTTCAGATTGGGATAGTCCTCCGGAGTCGGTGGACGGTCGCCGAGGACGTGATCGAGTTCGCGCTTGAGTCGCTGTGCAATCTGGGGATGTTGCGCCAATAAATAAAACGTCCAGCTGAGCGCGTTAGCCGTGGTCTCGTGTCCGGCAAGAATCAATGTTAGGCATTCATCGCGAACCTGATCGTTATCCATGCGTTCGCCGCCGTATTCCTTGTCTTCTGCAGCGAGCAGCATTGACAGAAGATCTCCGCGGTCTTCCCCGCTTCGCCTCCTCTCCTCGATGAAGGGATAAATAATTCGATCCATCTGTGCACGTGCTTTTTTCATGCGCAGCACCGGTGGGATTGGCAGCTTCTCAAGGATTTCGGAGAATGGCAGAACCGCGAACTTGAACAAGCCCATGAACGTGTTGAGAGCGCTTCCGATCTCCTGGGAGTCGCGCTCAACGTCGGTATCGAAAAGAGTTTTGCCAACGATAGCCAGCGTGAGTCGCATCATGTGTTGATGAACGTCCATCAGCTCGCCACTCTTCCATCTCTGTTGGTGACGCTCGGCATATTCCACCATGGCGCGTCCGTAGCCTGCGATTCGCTGCCGATGGAATGCCGGCTGCATCAGTCGGCGCTGCCGCAAATGCAAGCTGTCTTCGCTCGTCAATAAGCCATTTCCGAGGACGGAGCGGGAGCGCTGCATCACGCGCCCTTGATGATGATTGCGCGCATGGGTGACCAGCATGTCCTGCGTCATTTCAGGATGGAAGAGTATGAAGACTTGACGTCCTGCCGGACGATAGCTGACCAAGTCTCCATAACGCCGATGCAGCTCCTCCATGTAAAGAAGCGGATTGCGCCGCATGGCAAAGAGTGGAGACAAGGACAAAAACTCGCGCGGTCCGGGTGCGCTTTTTCTTGTCAGCTGGGCAGCAGAGCTCATGATGCGTGTGTCTCCTGAACTGCGGACTCCTTGGCCGCGGCTTCCGCCTTTGCGAAGGTGATTTGATCTTCTGACAGCAACGTGGACGCACACGCGCACAGATACGTGACAGCTATGATGCCGTAGGCAGTCGACAGTCCGATGCGGTGCGCCGAGGCCGCCACGGCATATGCTAGAACGAGCTGAAGCAGCGTGCCCATGAAGTAAAAAGTGTTTTGCGTACGCCCCATCAAGTGATGCGGCACCAATTCCATCAGACTTGTATTAAGTGAAGTGCCACCCAAGCCACGCGCCGATCCCATCAGAAAAAACAGAGCGGCGGCCACCGCGAGAACGCGCGAGTGTGGTGCCAGAAAGACACAACTACCGAGTACCAGCATGCTGAGCCGGATACTCGCGCGCGTGTGCAGACGTCTGATTACCCACGGCGTGTAAAGAGTACTGAGAAACGCACCTGTTCCCCAGGAGCTATTGAGCCATCCATAACCAACGGCACCTGCGTGGAGGATGCGATCGGCCAATGGTGCGACGACGATTCCCGAGGTGAGCATTGCGCCCATAAAGAGCGCCATGCTGATTCCGACCAGCGTCACTGCAGGACGATGTCGCAGGTATTCAAATCCCTCGCGCAGTTCCTGCCAGTAGCGATCGATGGGATGCGCATTCTCCAAGTTTGTACCGAGAGACTCCGGTTTGGCGACCACTATGCGTCCCTTACGGACGAATAAGTAGCAGGCGATCGAGATCACGTAGGTGCTGAAGTCAAGCAATAGCACTCCACTGAGGTGAAGGTGGTTGTAGACGAATCCCACGATGCCGCCCGCGATCAGCCATCCGCCTTGCACGCCTGCCATCAGGAAATTGCTCGACTCCGCATACTGGGACTCCGGCGTGAGCTCCTGAATGAGTGCCGTCACCGATGGCCAAAACATCCAGAACCCAGCAGCCACCAAGGTGTTCATCAAGTACAACTCCCACAGGCGCACTCTGCCGGCGAGAGCAAGCGCGGCAACGACGAGAATCACGATTCCGCGCGAGGCATCGAGGAACATCACCACGTGGCGGCGGTCTTCGCGGTCGATGATCACGCCGGTAAAAGGCAGCATCAGCAAGGCCGGTAACGTCTGCAGGATCACTACAGCGCCCAGCGCCATCTCGGAATGCGTCACCTGCAGGATGTACCAGACCACAGCGGCAGTGTTCATCCCACTGCCCAGCATCGAGATCAGATTGGCGATGAAGATGAGGCGCAGGCCGCGCTGCCGGAAGATTGCCCGCATGAACTCAGATTAAATGATTCCTATGCTGTGTAAGCGCGAAGCTTCGAAGCTGCGCAGCTATACTCGTTGGTTAGAGAACATTGATTCCCTACATCCACCTTGGGCCAGTGACGATCGGCAGTTTCGGCTTGCTGATGCTTCTCGCATTCGTCGCCGCCTACTTCGTCTTGCGGGCCGATATTCGGCGACGCGGGCTAAAAGACGACGCTCAGAACATTGTTACTATCTGCGCTCTGCTGGGAATTGCTGGCGCGAAGCTTTATCACGTTTTCGAGTCGCCGAGCGATCTGTTGGCGAATCCCTTAGGGGAGATATTCAGCCGCTCAGGTTTTGCGTGGTTCGGTGGACTGATCGGCGTGTTGCTGGCTCTGTATCTGCTCTCGCGACGTTACAAGCTCACATACCCGGAAATGCTCGACGCTTGCGGGCCGGCTGCGGCGTTGGGTTATGCGGTCGGACGCATCGGATGTCTCACTTCTGGCGACGGAGATTACGGCACCCCAACCTCGTTGCCATGGGGCATGAGCTTTCCCAATGGTTTGGTACCGACGACGCAGCGAGTTCATCCTACGCCGATCTACGAGGCTGTCGCTGCCACGGTCATCTTCTGGTACTTGTGGCGGCAAGGCGCGAAGGCCCTGCGAGGGCCGCGCCCTGTGGGCGAGGTCGCGGCGCTCTATCTGATCTGGATGGGAGTTGAGCGCTTCCTGGTGGAGTTCATCCGCATTAATCCGCGTTCATTCTTCGGACTCAGCAATGCGCAAGCCGCGAGCCTCGCCTCGATCGTGGCGGGACTGGCGATACTTGTGACCGTGAACAAGAAGTTTCGCAATGACAAAGGCGAGCACCGTATTCTTCATCATTTTGAAGAGCATGGCGATGTTCTCCAACCGGAATATCACCGCGCCACGCCGGAGTGTCCCAATCCCGAGTGCTGGAGCATGTATGACTCGATGACGGCGGAGGTTGAGGTACTCGAGTTCCTCCGTTGCATGGTGCGAACTCTAAAGCCCCAAACCGTAGTGGAAACCGGTACTTTCATGGGCATTAGCACTCTCTGGATCGCTGAGGGCCTTCAAGCTAATGGTTTTGGCAAGGTCATCACCTGCGAATACGACTCGTCGGTTTTCGCCAAAGCCAAAGAGCGCATCGACAAGTCAGGATTTGCAAAGTGGATCGACTATCGCAATGAATCCAGCCTGGAAACGAGGATTCAGGGTAGTATCGACCTACTTTTCAGCGACAGCGACCCTCCGCTACGCGAACAAGAAGTGCGACGCTTTCTGCCACAAATGAATCCTAACGGGCTCATCCTGATGCACGATGCCAGCTCCCATCTTAAAACAGTGCGGGAAGCTGCGTTGAAAATGGAGCACGAGGGCCTGATCTCTGTGGTTCTGGTGCCTACGCCGCGGGGCATGGTTATCGCTCAGAAACGCTCCGGCCGAAAATAATCCGCTTCAGCAACTCTCTCCAGCAACTCTGGATTGCATCTAAGGTTGGTCAAGAGGTGCTGCACGATTAGTGCAGCTGTCTCAGGGTTCTCAGGAGTGATCGATGGCTCAGGGGACGGCAGCAGTTGGAAGGCGCGAATCCGGATCCTCGCACATACGCCGATACTTCGACATGGCTGCCGACCGGCTCGGATTGCACGCTGAAATGCGCTGGCTCCTTTCAGTTCCATCGCGGGAATTGACCATTGAAGTGCCCTTGCGCCGCGACGACGCTCGACTTCAACTTTTCCGTGGATACCGCGTACAGCATAGTGGCGTACGCGGACCCTTAATCGGCGCACTCCGCTTCCAAAGTGGTCTCGAACTAGAGACACTTCGCGCAGCGGCGGAATCAATGACCTGGCGCTGCGCCGTTGCCAATATTCCCTTCGGCGGGGCTGCTGGCGGAGTGGCCTGCGATCCGGCACAACTCAACCATGGCGAATTCGAGCGCCTGGCACGCCGCTACGGAGCGCGACTTCGGGAAATGCTTGGCATCTATCACGACGTATGTGCGCCCGGAGTGAACGCCGGCTCGGAAACGATGTCGTGGATCGCAGATGAGTACTCTGCGCTGCAAAAGGACTCTCTAGTTCCCGTTCTCGGAAAGCCTCTCCGAAATGGAGGTTTACCAGAGCGGGAAAAGCTCTTTGCAGCGGCCACGGCGGCATTGATAGCCCGAGCTGCGCGGGATAGCGGCATGTCTCTCAATGGCCTTCGAGTCGCTGTAGCTTCGCTGGATCGAAGTGCGTTCCATATCGCGTCTGCCTTGGACCGACTCGGCTGTGTAATCGTCGCAATTTCCGAGGCGGGTGGCGGCTTGCGCTGTTCGACTGGCATCCATTTGCATTCGCTTGGCGCTCACCTGTCTCGCACCGGTTCGCTGACTGGCTTCGAGGGCGCTGCCGAAACCATCGACGTGCACGCGTTGGATTGTGACGTGCTTGCGCTTGGCGCACCTGAGGGAACTCTGAATTGTGCAGTTGCCGCTCAGTTACAGGCGAAGCTTGTAGTCGAGACCTCGGAGTTGGTGATCACCCCCGACGCCGATCATCACTTGGCAAAGCAGGGGATATTGGTTGTTCCCGATCTGGTTGGCAGCGTCGCCGAAGTTCTGGCCGCCAATGCAGAATGGTCGAGCATGGTTCAGCGATCGTCGCCTAAAGCAGAAAAGATTCAACAGGAGATTGAAACAGGCCTGCTCCGAGCCTACGAACAAGTGGGCGAGCGCAGCCGCCGAAACCAGATCAGTTTACGTACTGCTGCGTATGCGATTGCGATCGAGCGAGTGGCGCGCTGCGAGCGTTTACGCGTGGCGTGATCGGAAACTCGAAGACAATTCACGCAACACACCGGAGCGCCCGGACGCTCCGTTCTTTGAGATTCAAATGAAGGCCGCTTAGTGCTTATCCAAGGATCTTTAAGAAACGGTTTGGACTGTTCTGGAACCCAGGAAAAACTTCTGTTAGATCGCGATTCCCAAGATGGTGATACACCATCTCGCCGAGAACCTGTCGAAAGTCAGTAGTGAGCGCCAGATCCCTTCCCTGGTAAAGCTGGGATTGCTCGAGGCCTGGCCAGCGGCCATACACCCTGCCACCGCGTACTGGCCCGCCAACAACGAACATCACGTTGGCGTGTCCATGATCGGTGCCGCCGGTTCCATTTTGGCGTGCCGTGCGCCCGAACTCCGACATCGAGACTAGCACGGTGCTCTCGCCAAGATCTCCAACGTCATTCCAAAAGGCCGCGATCGACTGGGAAAACTCGCGGAGAAGATTCGCAAGTTGCCCTTGAGTGTTGCCTTCGTTGACGTGGTGATCCCAGCCGCCGATATCGGCGAAGGCTACTTCTACTCCAAGATCGGCTTTGAGCAACTGCGCGACCTGGCGCAGACTGTCGCCAAAGCGGCCGCGGGGATAATTTGCTCCCGGAGCGGGGGTGTAGCGCGCTGGGTCTGCTGCCTTGAGCATCTTTACAGCCTCGAATGTTTCCTGGCCGGTACCGTGAAGCACGCTGTCAACGGACTGCGCATACATCGCTTCAAATGTGTTACTGATCGGAGCTGCGTTGGGATTTCGTCCGCCCACGCCGAAGTCGTTGATGTTGCTGATGGCTACGGCAGGGAACTTGCCAGCAAGCGTGCGCGGCAGCGCTGTGCTCAGAGCGACGGCCCCGAAAGGGGAATGCTGCTTCGGGTCCCCGGTGTGCATGGCGCGATTCAGCCATCCGTCTTCTGTGGACTTCAATCCCGGCGTTCCAGATTCCATGAAGTCCTGCGCGTCGAAATGAGAACGAGTTTCATCGGGAGAGCCAGCGGCATGGATAATCGCAAGATGTCCCTGGTCCCATAATGGCTTGAACGCTTCCATCGATGGATGCAGTCCGAAAAAGCCATCCAGATCGATAGCCGAAAGCTGTGACCGCGACGGAGGCGGAATGTTGATCGTCGGACGCATGGCGTAATAAGCCTGCGCTCCGTGTGGGACGACGATGTTTAAACCGTCGGCAGCCCCGCGTTGAAAGAGCACAACAAGACGCTTCTTCCCGCCTAGGGGGGCTGTTGAGCCATACACCGCCCGGGTGAGGAAGCTCGGCACAGCAGCGGTGCCAACTAACGCAACGGCGCCGCCCTTCATGAATGCTCTTCTTGTGATCGCCATAACTGCTCCTACATTCGAACTCATTTAACGCATCGTGGAGACGTCCGCCGTGGCGACTGCATCTCTACAACGCTGTATGGACCTCTAGCGACGCTGGAACTCCGGGGACCCGAGCAACAACCCGCCGATCAACCGGAAGTTTGTACCTTGTGCTCCCGGAATGTTGTTGCGCATCGCTGCCTGCGGATCGTTCAGCTGGTTAAGTATCGTCGCGTGCGTCTGCTTCGAGACATCTCCCTCGAGGAATGCAGTTTCAAAATTCGCCAGCGCTCCTGCAGGATCACTGGGAAGCTGATTTTGATCGACACTCGCTGCCGGATTCCACTGAATTCCCGGCAGCTTGCCGCTTGCGAGCGCCAGGCTAAAATTCATACGGTTCAGCAGCGCAGCCGAGTTCACCCAGGCTTCTGCCTTCATGGGATACCCCGTTGGCGGCTGCATGCCATAAAGCGGCATACCCAGCTTCTGCAATTGGTTCACGAGCGGTTGCGGGTTAGCTACATCCGCTCCCGAAGCGCGCACTGCAGAAACCACGAATTCGAGCGGCGTCTTCACCTTGGCTCGATATGATTCCGGAGCCCAGAACTCAGGCGAGTTGTACATCGTGCGCAGGACTTCGCGAATGTCTCCATCTTTGTCGTGGAATGTCTTGGCCATGCGCTGGACAAGGGATTCCGGCGGGTCGTCTGAAACGAAACGCATCGCCAGCTTCTTCGAAATGAACTTCGCCGTGGCAGGGTGATGCGCGAGCATATCCAACGCCTTCATGGCCTCGCCTTCAGCGCCCTCTTTAAACTCTTTGCCTAGTACTTTCTTCTTGCCAGGCTCGTGCCTGCGTTCGTCGAACTTGAACTCGCCGCCCTGCTGCGGCTTTTCGATTGTCCAGCCGGTGAGAATTTTGGCTAATTCTGTGACGTCTTTTTGCGTGTAACCGCCATCAACGCCGAGTGTGTGGAGCTCCATGATCTCGCGCGCGTAGTTTTCATTCAGTCCGCTGGGACGTTTGGTTTTTTGTTGCGGCGTCTGTTCTCGTCTTGGTCTCGGCGGCTGGTACACGATCATGCCAAACGGTCCGCGCCGTAAGCGGCCTTTTCCGGGCCGTTGGCCACCAAAGCGCGCCTGGTCAGAATTTGGACCGATGCTTTGCCAATTATCGAGATAAAAGAGCATGGCCGGACTTTTCGCCGTCGCGACCAGGAGATCCTTGAATTTGCCCAGGACATGCGGGCGAATCACGTCGCGTTCATACGACGTGAGCATGTAGCGATCAGGACCTTTGTTGATGAAGACGTTGAAGTGATTCATCCAAAAGTCGGTCATCACTTCGTCGAGCTGGCGTTCGCTGTAGATAGCGCGCAGGAGCTTCGCCTGCGTGAGCTCTCCCTGCACAACTGATTGCGGGTTTACCAGCGCCTGTAGCGTTTCTTTCTGCTGCGGTGTGAGTCCATCCATCATGCGATCCCGTTCCTGCTGATTCAGCGATCTGGCTACTGCCCGCATGTCATCGGGAGGCATCTTCATTAAGTCTTTGAAGCGCTGATCAGGAGGTTCGCTCAGGAGCGAGTCGGCACTCAGAGAGGCATACATACCGTCTTCGAGCTCACGTCCGTTGCGTCGCGGCTTGCCGGGATCGTTCGCATTCGCATCCGGATTGTTCTGAGACTCGGCGGCTTCCTGCTTGGCCTCTTGTTTCTGTCGCTGGCGATCCATCGCAGCCTGGTAGATCGCCTTCTCCTGCGGATCGCGAGGGATTGAAGCCCGACCATTCTCAACTGCCTTGATTACTTGCGGCGGCGGGAAGTCCCTCACCAGCTCATCGGTCTTCATCCTGAGTGTGCGGAAAGGAGCCAGCCTGGCTTCCAGTGCGGAGTCATTGATTTTTTCTGGATACAGTTGCTGTTCGAACCATTTATCAATGCCGATCGCGTCGACTCGTTGGACATCGCCAGGGCGGGGACCAAATGTAAATCGGTTCAGCACATGGACGGCACGCTTCTGCTCGTCCATCTGCATGGCCGAAGGGTTCGCCTGATCTTTGGATTTTCTCTTCTTCTTTTCAGCGACGAGGCCAAGGGCGGATAGCAGAACCATAGCCAGCAGCAGCCAAATCCAGAGTCTCTGATTCAAGCGCATAAACTGTCTCCGGCTGAAAAATACACCAGTTCTCAAGGAGAAATAAACCCAGGCGGGGACGAAAGTTGCCTTCAGTCAACCCTTGAAAGGAACCCAGGGTCCCTACGGGACCTGTGGAAATCCCAGTTTATCAAGCTATCCGCGTTTGAGTCGCTGAAGTAGCCAATTCACTGCTAACAGCGAAAAAAACAGTGAATTTTGAAAAGCTCGGGGAGCAAAAACCGGCGCAGACCGCATAAACACTGGGGTAGCACAAAAGTTCGCCGAATTTATCAGTGAATAACAGTGAATTAGCAGTGAATTCAGGGCCTATACCAGGAGATGTTCCTTTTCGTAAGCGGAGGACTAGACTGCGGCAGCGTTTCCCAATGGACGGTGCTTCAAAAATGGGCTGTGAGGTCTGCAAATCGGTCCAGCTTTAGCAGGCGTTGTCCTGCCTTCATGGGCGCCGCGAGTTCCTCGTGCTCGAGCACCCAAGTCATGTCATGCGGCACGAAGACGGCATGGAGTCCGGCCTCCAGCGCGGGGTTCACGTCTGAGCGCGGGCTGTTGCCGACCATCCAGGTGACGTCCGTGTCCAGCGCATATTTTTCGGCGACGCTCTGGTACGCATTCGCGTTCTTCTCCGCAACGACTTCGATTGCCGCGAAATAGTTGTTCAGTCCGGATCGTTCGACTTTCGACGTTTGCTCCGCTGGATTGCCTTTCGTCATCAGGATCAAGTGATGCCTACGACCGGCTAGGTGCTGAAGCGTCTCCGGAACTCCGGCGATGATCTCCACCGGATGCTCGGCAATGCGCAGAGCGAATGCGCGAATCCGCTCGCGTAACTCCTCCGTCAGGCGCTCCACACTCAGGCACTCGAAGGTATTGCACAGTGCATTGGCGAAGCTGTGAACGCCGTATCCGTGTGTCTTGATTGAGTCCCGCTCGACTTCGTTCAGCCTTTCGCGTACTTGCTGCGGAGTGAACTCGTGATGATTCAGGAACGAGATGAAATCGGCGATCGCCCGCTCGAAGTAGACGTTGTTCTCCCAGAGCGTGTCATCGGCATCGATCAGCAGCGTCTGCGGAGTTGAGTTGTGGTCGGATGCGAGCTTCACCATCGTGATACTACAACGCGGAACCGCAAGTCGTCGGCGCACCAGTGGTCTTTCGGGTTGGCTACGATCTTTTGTTCCATGACCGTCTTCTTGTAACCAACAACGAAAAGCTTGGCTTCTCCCAAAGCCGACTGCCGCAAATCTAACTTATCGGCTCTTTGATAATCGCCATGTTCGAAGGCATCAATCCAGTCGAGCTTCCGTTGGGCTTGCTGCCGCGTCCGAGCGAAATAGATCGTATGAACGTGTTTCAGCGGCGCTTCCCAATCCCCATCGTATTCATCGTCCAGGAAGAGTTCGTTCTTCTGCCGCACCGGAGGATTTTCCGGCCACAAGTAATCTTGATTCGAAACGCCTGGCGGATGAATGCTGACCATCCATCCACAGTCCGTGGGCTGTAGTTCGAACAACAGGCCATTCGGCAATTTGTGTGAAAACGACTCACCGTGGCTGACTGTTCCAGTGAATGAGAAGCTTGTATTTTTCAAGTGACCGGCCAGCAGCATGCCTGCCGAAAGCAAGAGTACGGAGAACTTCATGGTTTTTGTGTAGGTCGGAGGAGTATCTCGCTAGCGAACGACTGCGACGCCTGTGTCACAACCATTCCAACCACGTGCGCAATATCTCCGGGCTGCAACATCTTGCTCGTGTTCTTACCGGTGTGCGGGCTGAGATCGGTATTCACGGACCCTGGACAGACGACGGTTACGCGAATGTTATGTCCACGCAACTCCTCCGCAACGGAATAAGACAGGCCATTCAATCCCCATTTCGACGCCGAATAAGTTGCACCGTTCGGGAGCGCATTCTTTCCTGCGAGTGAAGAGATGTTGACGATGTCGCCGCCGCCGTTTGCGATCAGAGCCGGAGCAAAAGCACGGATCATGTGGTACACGCCGCGCAGATTGGTATTCATGATCTTGTCCCATGTTTCAGGATCAGTTTCGTGGAGTGGGGCGGAGAATCCACCGACTCCGGCATTGTTGATTACGATCTTGAGCCTTTTCCTACGATCGCTGAGCTTATCGGCGAGTCGCTGAACGTCCGCGAGTGAACTCACATCACAGGGAATGCCCTCACATTTCGCGCCGCCCTTACGAATGCTTTGCGCAGCTTTTTCGAGTTCATCACGTTTGCGCGCAGTGATCACCACTTCGCATCCGAGTTCCGCTAGTTTCGCTGCTATCGCCAACCCAATGCCGCGGCTTCCGCCGGTCACTACAGCAAGCTTGCCTTCCAATGGACTGCTCACAAACATCTCCTCAGCGGATTTTGGTTCGTTTCTCTACCATACCTTCCCAGATATTCCAGGGAAGCAGCGCGCGCATGAAGTAGCCGATCTTGGCGTCTCGTCCCGCACGATAGCGCAGCCGCGGGTTAGGATCTTGCGCGAGCCGGGTGATGAGATGTGCGACCTCCACAGGGTCCGCCATCTCCTGCTTCGACTCTTTCACTCCTGCAACGTAACTACGGCTCCGTTCCTTGTTTGGCGAACTGTCGTCAGTCGAGCCTCGGCTTACCAGCACGTTACGCGTCCAAATATCGGTCTTGTAAGCGCCAGGCTCGACCAGCACCACTTTGATTCCGAGCGAGCGCAATTCGATTCGTAGAGCCTCGGACCATCCTTCGAGCGCGTGCTTTGAAGCGCAATAGCTCGAGATCACGGGCTGCCCCATCAAGCCGAGGATCGATGAAAGCATGATGACGTGACCAGAGCGCTGTGCACGCATCGTCGGCAGGACGGCTTTTGTGACCGCTACTTGACCAAAGAAGTTAGTCTCAAGCTGGAGTCGCAGTTCCTCCAACAAAACATCTTCGGCGAATCCGCCAACGGCGAAGCCGGCGTTGTTCACCAGAACGTCGATGCGGCCGTGTTCGCGCACGATCTCGGAAATCGCAGAAGGAATCTTTTCGAAATTTGTTATGTCAAGTTGGCGGACGTCGATTTGCGAGACCAGATTGTTTCCGGCGGCCGCCAGGGCTGCGTCCAGCCGCGTCCGGCGTTGAGGATCGCGCATGGTTGCGACCACGAGGAACCCTGCTTTGGCGAGTTCGACAACAGTGAGCAAACCGAATCCGCTGGAGCTGCCGGTAACAACTGCAACTTTGTTTTGAGGCATGCGCGAGATTGTAGCGATAAAGCCAACAGCGAACACGAAGGTCACAAAGGAAAGGAAGAGGTCACGAAGCTTGCAATCGTGATTCGTCTTCGGGACCGTCGCTTTCGCCTCCGTGCCCTTCGTGTTCGCTGTTCCCGTTTGCAATTCAGAGTTCGATACGAGAACATACTCGTTTTGCGCAATCCAGAAAAATTCATCAGAGGTGATCAGCCAAGAATGGCGAAAGACAAGAGGGCTGCCGGAGACAAGATCGCTCCGGCAAAGGGCAGGCTGGGC
>QIBA01000064.1 GCA_003225175.1 Acidobacteriota bacterium | reverse complement strand
ATTCGGCACAGGCTTGGTCGGTACTGTTCTCAAGCTGATAAGCGCGTGCGAGCTGCAGGTGAGCCAATGCGCCTAGGGGGAAATTCACGATGATTCCTGGGTGGTCGATTACGGTCTTAAACGCTGCGACGGCCGCAGTGGAATTATGGAGCGCCAACATTGCTTCTCCACGTATGTAAATCGGGTAGAGAGATCCCATCGCGAGCGGTGGAGGAACATCCATGGCGTGGGCATCGGCCGGCTGCAGCGACGCCAGCGCATCCTGCGGCTTCTTGCGATCGAGTTGGGCGGCTGCGTCGATCGTTGGCAGCCAGTAAGTGTTCAAAACCGCATCTACCCTGTGTTCCTCGTGAAGTCTGGCTGCTAAGCTGTGCGCATGCCATCGCTCAGCACCGAACCTGCCTCAGCACCGAAGCTAGTTCGGTGCTACCACGAGTCAAGATTGCGAGTCAACCAGAAATGTCATTTTGGAACTCGCGCGGCTGTGGGAGAGTGCTTGCCGCAATCATCCGACGCTGGCGCGAGCAACGGATGCGAATTTCAGAATTCACTGCTTATTCACTGTTATTCACTGTTCTTTGCGGCGGAGAAAAAACTCGAATTTCCCTAATCCCTGACGCGGCAGGCGGTTGCGCGGAGTTGTCCGTTGCTCGCCTACCTTCTTAGAAAAAATTCGCTGTTAAATTCGCTGATAAATTCGCTGTTCCGCGAACACCAGTGAATTCGGCCGGTTTCACGCTGAATCCGTTGCTCTCTGCCGATTGAGCTGCGAATGCCGACGGCGAAAGGCCTGCGTGCGACAGGTATGGAACGCGGGATGGAAGTCAGCTACGTTCGGCTGGAAGGGCTGCTCTGAAACGGGAGTCTGATCACGAAGCCTACAGAACCAGCTGCGCTAGCGGGGTGCTGCATTTCGTCACCCGCGCGGTCGATTGCGGAGGAGCATCCGAAGACTCGCGATAATCAGGAGCCCAGTTCCGCGAGCTGTCGATCCAGTTCAGCTAAGGCTCCCTCGAGCATCTGCCGGTGAGTGGGATTAGTTGCCGAGTTGAGCTGGGATTGAACATTCGTGCGGGCAAGCAAAAGGCCGTCGCGTTTGCGACGGCTTTCGATCTCCTCTGGGGTAAGCCTTTGATTGTGTGCTGGCTCGCGCCTTGCTTCGGCTTGCTGCTCTTCTACTGACTTGCTATCGAAACCTCTTGCCATGTCTCCAGATTACTTGATTTGCAGGGTGAGCACCTGCGCGCCTGAGACTACATAGTCCATGGGCGTGGAGGTCTCGTCGACCGCGGACTCGCCGCTGACGTACATGTCCTGAGCGCCGCGCATGCCTTGCATGACGTTCATGACCGAAAGCGGCAGGGTTGGCATCACTTTGTCCTCGACCATGGCTTCGGGATTGGCTTCCAGCAGCGAAACGTACAAGTTGTTATTGGCGTGCTCTTTGTTCAGCAGATCGATGGTGGATCCGAGTTGCAGCGTGCGGCCGAAGGTTGTGGGCAGCTTGCGGCTGCGGTCGAGAGTCTCGCTGTCGCTGACCAGGATGCGGAGCTGGCCTTTGGGTACAGAGGTCGGGATCTTTACCGGAATCTGACGCACGATTGGGTCGCCGCGATATGGACGAAGAACCGCTTCGATCGTGATCTCGTCGCCCGGACGCGCCTCGGTGACGTCGGTGCGCGCCGTCTCAACGTGAGCTGCGCGGCGTTCTGGAGTTACATCGAAGTTAAGATTTACGCCTTCAATTCCGGGCGTCGTGTAGGGGTTCTCGAAGATGCGTCCGAAGTGGTCGCCGAGATTAAGGGCGGCGAGTACGGAACTCGGGGCGGCATCGTTGGAACTGAACATGTTGTGCATGTGCACGGAGGGGAATCCGTTGACGGCGATGTCGCCGTTCATGCGGTACGTGACTTGGTCGCCGTACTGATTCTGCGACTGCAGAGCCTGATAAACAGCAGTCATCATGATGAGCGGCGTGAGTTTGGCATTGTTCAGCACCGAAAAGTTCATCTGTTTCGGCTTGCTGCCGCCGTGAATGGTTACCGTTACGGGAATCATCTTGGAGGCTTCGCCGAAGCGTCCCAGGATTCCGCTGTGGCGGTCCTGCACGAAAGTGCCGATCTCGTCGGCGGTGTTGACGATCTTATACGCGTAGTACGGAGAAGCCAGGGTTGCGACCACGCTGGCTTTGGTCATCGGCATGTCGACCATGCCGTACTGGGTCAGCGGATGTCCGCAGGCGAGCAGGCGCTGTGGATCGATGTAGGTGACCGTGCAGGTGGCCGCGATGTCGAGATCGCCGCTTACCAGCACCGCGCTCACGGCTGATCCGGGCTCGATGGGCTCAGGCTGATGCTCGTTCGTTGCCGACCCTACTCCCATCACGGGAACGAGTCCGGCTTGCGCGAATTGTGATGAGAACCGGCGAATGCTCTCTTCGGTGAAGCCGCTGAAGACGAAGGGAGCGTCGATGGGCTGCATCAGCGAGACGAAGTTTCTCAGATCATTGTCGGGTGGAACGTCGCCTACCGACGTCTTGCCGAGGGTCTTTGGCGCTTGCGTTCGCGCGCTTATTGGCTCGGGCTGCGTGCGATCTAAAGCATCGATCTCGAGCATCTCCTCGATCGGCGTGATGCCGCAGATCGGCTCCTTCGAAAATTGCCCGATGCGATACGAGATGGCGCCGACTAACTTGCCGTCGATGTACACCGGGCTGCCGCTCATGCCGGCGACTACGCCCGTGTATTCAACCTTCTCGCCATGCAGACGCGCGAGTATCAAATCACTCTTAGGACCGTTGAGGTTGGGAAGGATGCCGAGGACTTCAACCTCCATAGGCTCGGGCTTCACTCCCTCGAAGACGGTGTACGCGACACCGCGCATGCCCCGGTGAATCTCGCCGACTTTGAGGATCTCAGGAGCTACACGAGGCTGTGCAACCGGAGTTGCTGACTGCGCAACCGCTGCAACGCACACAAAAATTAACGGGGAGATCCGTCCGAGGAAGGCGAAAATACTCTTCATACGTAACCTAGGAACAATTCGGCAACGGGGGATGGAAATGGCGGGGACAGTTAGGCCCATAAGGGCTTAAACACGCCGAATCCACGATGGTTTCCGAGTAGTTCGGCATCTATACTAATACAGAGACTCAGCCTTGCAATAGGCAAAGAGTCAGTAGGAAGGCATAGGAAATGTCCCTTAGCGGTACTAAGGCGGGGCTTGCACCGCTCTGCAAGATGGTGATTGTGAGCCTGTTCGCCATCGCATTTGCAACATTCCCCAGTCCGGCGCAAAACACACAAAAAACTTCGCAGAATCCGCAGACGCAGGCGCCCCCAGAAGCAGGGGGACCGTCTGGTGATATCGGCCCAATTGCCGTCCCTAAGAAGAAGCCAGAGGAAGAAAAGCCAGTAGAGCGGGCTCCGAAGGTGAAGAATCCGGAAGAAATCGGCACGTTTTCTCTCAAAGTTGACGTGCCGCTGGTAAATCTGCCAGTCAATGTAGTCACTAACAACGGGCAGTTCATTCCGGGACTTCGGCAGGAGAACTTCAAGGTTTTGGAAGACGGTGTTCCTCAGAAGATCGACACCTTCGCCCAGCAGAACGACAAGCCAATCACCGCCGTAATGCTGATTGAGTTCGCCTCAAACAGCTATGGCTTCATGTACGACGCGCTGAATGCGGCCTACTCTTTCACTGGGCAGCTCAAGAAGGAAGACTGGATCGCCGTTGTCTCATACGACATGCAAATGCACATGCTGGTTGATTTTACGCAGGACAAAAACCAGGTCATGGGCGCCTTGAACCAGCTACGAATTCCAGGATTCAGCGAAACCAACCTCTTCGATGCCATTTATGACACGGTCGATCGATTGGAGACGGTTGAGGGGCAGAAGTACATCGTCCTCATCTGCAATGGAATCGATACATTCAGCAAACTGAATTATGACAAGGTGCTAAAGAAGCTGCAAGGCACGAAGAACGTCACCATCTTCTGCGTTGGCACGGGCCAGGCCTTTAGGCTGTGGCTGGAGTCGCGCGGATACATGGGTCCGCTGGCCAATCTGGACTTTCTGCAAGCAGATAACCAGCTGAGAACCTTTGCCAAGCTGACCGGTGGTCGCGCGTACTTCCCGCGATTCACTGCCGAATTCCCTGAAGATTTTGCCGACATCGCGGCTGATAACCGCAATCAGTACGTACTCTCGTACCGCCCATCCAACAACAAGCAGGACGGCAGTTGGCGCAAGGTGAAGGTCCAGTTGATAGATCCGCAGACAGGTCAGCCGTTGATTGTTCAGGATCAACATCGCAAGAAACTCAAATACGAAGTCATTGCGCGCGACGGGTATAAAGCGAAGAACGAAGTGGAATAGACCGATCGGGTCATCGGGTGAAGTGAAACACTTTGATGGTTCTGAAGATTTTGTGATTTGCCGATTTCGTGATCCGCTGATTGAACTTACGAAATCACCCGATTCTTACTTCACCCGATGATCCGATCGGCCGATCACCCGATTCCTCTGAACCAGTAATCCAGCACCAACAACACCGCCACTCCGACAAACACCAGCAGCGCAACCCTCATCCCCGGTTCCTTGTTCACTTCGGGAATGAGATCCGAGGCCGCAACATACAGTGTGACGCCCGTGGACAGCGGGAGTCCCACGTGCAACATCGGTGATAGCACCCGCATGGTGAGCACGCCGAGAAGAGTTGAAGCTCCCAGAATCACTGACGAAATGAACGCCATGCGGCGCGAGCGACCGCTCGCGAGCATCACTGAACCAACAGTGAATCCTTCGGGGATTTTATGCAGGAAGACGGCGAGGAAGATCAACCATCCGAGCCAGTTCGAAATCAGGAAACCGGATGCGATGGCGATGCCGTCGAAGAAGGTGTGGACGACCAGCCCAAATAGCACTGAATAGCTCTTGTGCGAGTGTAGAAATTCACCTTCGTGTGTCTCTTCGCCGAAATGAAAGTGCAGAGTCAGCGTGTGCTCGAAGAAATGAACGACAAAGTACCCGAGCATGATGAACAGGGGCGCGTGCAGGGGCGCCAGGCGAAGGCTCTCAGGAAACATCTCGACGAGAGCAGTAGCAAGCATGAATCCTGAGCCCACAGCCATGAAGTAGCGCAAATAGCGCCGCTCCCAGTGGCGCTGAATGATAATGAGCCCACCGACTCCATCGGCAAGAGCCGCCGTCAGCCCGAGGATGATCGTGAGCGCGAGAGGGGACATTATCACGCTGTTAACGTGGATCCCGCCACCGCCGGCGGGTTGTTGGCGCTAATGGCAGATGAATTATTTTGACGTTCACGCGCTGTGCCGAATGTGCATCACATCGCCGTCCTGGACGATATAGTCTTTGCCTTCGAGCCGCAATGTACCGCGAGAGCGCGCATTGGACTCTGAGCCCGCGTCGAGGAGCTGATCCCAGTGGATGGTTTCCGCGCGGATAAAGTGTTTCTCAAGGTCGGAATGGATCGCTCCGGCTGCGGCCTGCGCGCGTGATCCTCGCTCAATTGTCCAAGCGCGGCACTCATCTTCGCCGACGGTAAAGAACGAAATCAGGCCAAGCAACTCATAACTTTTACGAATCAGGCGCACCAATCCACTCTCGGTCAGTCCGTAGCTGGCGAGGAATTCGCCAGCCTCTTCGTCAGGCATCTCAGCTAGTTCCGCTTCAACTTTGCCGCAGATCGCAGTCATCCCGGCATTTGGCCGCGAACCATACTCGGTCAATTTGTACTTTGCCGGCGCCTTCTCCAGATCCTGACCGAGCGTCGTGCTCTCGTTCACGTTGAGTACGTACAGGATCGGTTTTTGGCTCAGAAACATGAATCCGCGAATCCGCTTCTTGTCCTCGGCGGACATCTCCATCTCACGCAATGGACGTTCCGATTCGACATGGATCTTGGCACGCTTGAGCAAATCGAATTCGCGCTCAAGCTCTGCCGATTTCATCTTCTTGAGATCTTTTTCTAAACGCTCCAAGCGCTTCTCGATCTGCCCAAGATCGTTGACGACCAAATCGAAATCGACATTTCTAGCGTCGCGCAGGGGATCTATCTCGGCGACGTGCGGGATAGAAGGCTCGTCAAATGCGCGCAGCACATGAATCAGTGCGTCGACTGCTCGCAGATTGTTGGCATACGCCGACTCCTTCAGCGCCTCCTGTCCGATAGCAGCTACGTCGGAATACTCGACACTCGCATGGATCAGCTTTTTGGGATTGTAAAGAGCGGAAAGCTTGTCTAGACGTTCGTCGGGAACTTTCGCAATGCCAAGGTGAGCTTCACGCGGATTATGTCCACGCTCGGCAACCTGCGCTTTGGTCAAGATTTTGAACAGCGATGTCTTGCCCACCTGAGGCAGGCCGATAATGCCAGTCTTCATGAATGCGGAATCCTACAGCGCCAAAAATCAGCGGGAACGGAATTTTCTATCTTAGCAGTGCAACGCGTTCACCCTCTAGCGGCGCAGATGCAATTGCAGTCCAGCTCTGGCAACCAATGGTGAAGCGAGCGTAATCACGTTCGTGCGCGCGACCATGTAGTGATCGTTCAGAAGATTTTCCGCTGCGGCGTAGATATCAGCGTAAGAGTTCAGCCGCCGGGAGATGAAAACATCGATTTTGAAATAGCGATCCAGCGCCAACGTATTGCGATCGTCGTCGAAGACCGAACTGTTATTGCGGCCCTGGAACGCCACTGTCAGAAGCCTGGGATTACTGTAACGCGCCTGGAAGGTGAATTCGTGACGCGGCACTTCAGGAACCTGCAGTCCAATAAGCGACGGATCGACAGGGAAGGCGGTCACGACTGCATCCACGAACTGATATTGCGCCGAAACATCGATCCACTTCATGATCCCCCAATCAGCTTGCGCCTCAACTCCGCGCGCGCGGGTACTGCCAAGGTTTTGCCGCTGACGAGTAACGAGTGCCGGTGTTGTGCTCAGAGTGACATTCGCGATTGGCCGATGTACGGTTGCCCAGAAAAATCCCTGGCGCAGATTCAGCTTGCCCTTGAACAGCTTCTCGGCTGGACCAAGCTCCCATCCCGTCAAACGTTCCGAGCGCAGAAACGGATTAGCGGTTGTAAGCGTATTCCCTAATCGGAACGAACGGTACAGCTCGTTGAGTGTGGGAGATCGGAATGATCGATAGGCCGATCCCTTCAGAGCAACGCGGTCGTTTACCCGGAAAGTAGTTGCGAGCTTCGGATTCCACGCGGTTTCTGACCGATCGGCAAATTGTGTTGGCGCTGTAGCGCCCGAGGGTAGCGCGACAGTTCGGCTGAATCCGTTCACGGTCTGCCAGTCGTCGAAGCGGATAACTCCCGTTACCAGCCAGCGTCCGGTGATGCGCGCTATGTCTTCGGCGAAAACGCCGGTGTTACGGATGATTCCGCCAGCATTCACGACGCTCGAAGGTCTTCCCAGCGTGAAGATTTCGTCGTCACTTTCTCCCGTGATACGCGCAAACTCCACACCGCCCAACAGCGTGTTCCAGCCAAGCGCCCGCGTGTACTGGGCACTCAAACCGAACTGCCGTGAGGGCACTTGCTGCACCCGTGCCAGCGTCTCGCTATTGCGGTCGGCAGCAACGGAGGCGAACGTTTGGTGATACGTTTCGGTTCCGCCGTATCCGCGGATTTGCAACAGCGAATCGGAGGAGCCCTCGAGGTCAAGTCCGGTCACTGCCTGCCACGCCCGCGTGCGATTTACTTCGATGATCGTTCCGTTATGGCGCGAGTCGTCGTAGCCAAGGCCGCTCAGGAAGAAGCGGGATCGCTGTGAAAACTCTCGCTGAACTTCCAGTTGGCCATTGCGATGAAGTGAATTGGCATTGTTATCGACAGCACCTCGTTGCGAGAACTCGACCGGAATGTATCCATCCGTACGAAAGTATTCCGCCGCGCCAGAGGCAAGCCATTTTCCGAAGCTGTGTCCGAGATAACCGGATGCGTTTGGCGTTCGTTCATTGCCGTAAGAGAGATCAAGGCTTGCATCAGTTCCTTCCGGCGTTTTCGTCAGCAGTTGAGCAACGCCACTAAGGGCTTGTCCGCCGTATAGATCAGAAGCGCCGCCTTTTGCGATCTCGGCGCTCTCGAGCGACTCGCGAGGTATCTGACTCCAGTTCACCCAGCCGCCAAACGGATCGGCGATTGGCACGCCATCGAGGAGTACCAGAGCGCGACTCGCACCACTCGATCCCATCCCCCGCATCGACACGCCTTGTGTGGTCGGATTCGAGGTCCGACTGCTGCTGCGGCGGAACTGATCGAATCCAGCAACCTGGCGCAAGACGTCGTCTACTTCAAGAGCGCCGCTAGTGTGGATCTCGGTCGTATTCAGAACCTGCACGCTTTGCGGAGCTTCATCCACTGATAACGTTGTGCGCGAGGCAGTAACCTCAATTTTCGTGCTGACCGTTTCGGGCTGAAGGACTATGACGAGATCCTCGTCTCGAGTACCTTCGGGAATGGTTCTGCGTGTTGTGGTGAACCCATTCGCGGCTATGGATATTTCCAGCTCGCTACCGCTTTTGGTATTGAATGCGAACGAACCGTCGCTTCCCGTGAGTGTGGACGACTCCCACGATCCTTGCTTCAACGTGACCCTGGCATCACTGATCGCCGCATGAGAACTGTCTTGAACTGAGCCTTGAATCTGGCGAGTCGCTGTTTGTGCAGCGCAGAAGCAAGTCCATGCAAAACATAAAATCGCAGCAGTTCCGATTGCGAATCGCAAGCGACGGAGGAGACGAATTGAATTATTTATTCGCAATGAAGTCCCGAATAGGATGACGCATCCAGCAGCTCAGGATGCAACTAGAACACCACCAGAGCACCATGATTGTCGAGTAGTTTGCGAAGCAACCGTTAGTGGCGTGGTTCGCGCGAGAGGAGCGCAACAGCGCCGATTCCAGCCAGAAGCACGACTCCTTCGAGAATGACAGAGATTTGGTGCAGCCGGTCGAACGCCGCCCGTCCCGCGTCTTTGGGAGGAAGCGCCTGAATCGAACCCCCAACAGCAGCACGGACCTGCTCCAGTTCCCGCGTAATTCTGAACTGTGAGAAAGAGGTACAGAGCAGCATAACCACGACAAGTGCACGTAAGACTCGCGCCTGGCTAAATCTCCCCAGGAATGTGGCGCCCAGAAAGACGACTCCGCAAGTGAGACCGATTCGGTGAAGGGCTCCCAACGAGCTGCCTACAATCGCGCCTGCGACTTCTTGCGCGGGCAAAACCCGAAACACTGTTGGAGCTACAACGAACGAAAAGAAGATGATGCCGCCAATCCAGACTACGAGCGAAAAAATGAGAAGGAAGCGCGCGAGGAACTGCATTTCACGAAGGCACCGACACGTTGTCGACAATGTCGCTGACGATACGTTCTGCTTGCTCTGATGCCTTAAGTGTGGAGCTATAGCGCGCGTTTACAACTACGCGGTGTGCAAAGACGGGAACGGCCAATCGCTTGAAATCGTCAGGAGTGGTGAACTTTCGTCCCTCGATGAAGGCCATAGCTTGGGCAGCGCGGTAGAGCATGAGTGACCCGCGAGGAGAAACGCCTAACGAAAGCTGCTCCGATTGGCGCGTCTTATTCACGATCTCCAACGTGTAGTTCACCAGCGATTCATCGACACGAACTTTCTTTACCTGCTCCTGCATTTCAATAACGTCGTCGCCAGTGAGCACGGGGCTGACTTCGTTCAGACGCGCTGCTCCCGCTTGCGCACGCAAGATCTCACGCTCGCTTTCCGCAGCGGGGTACATCATTTGCACCCGCATCAGGAATCGATCCATCTGCGACTCCGGTAAAGGATAAGTTCCGTGATGCTCAACCGGATTCTGCGTGGCAATTACCAGGAAGGGTTGCGGTACCTCACGCGCCTGCCCCTCGACAGTGACCTGGCCTTCATTCATCACTTCGAGCAGCGCAGACTGGGTTTTCGGCGTGGTGCGGTTGATCTCGTCTGCCAGGAGGACGTTGGTGAACACGGGGCCCGGTTTGAAGTCGAAGCGCTCTTCGGCGGCTGAGTAAACAGATGTCCCAAGCAGGTCGCTGGGAAGCATGTCGCTGGTGAACTGGACGCGCTGGAATGTGCAATCGAGAGAACGGGCAAGCGTCTGCCCCAAAGTAGTCTTGCCGACGCCAGGAACGCCTTCAATCAGGAGATGTCCTCGAGCAAAAACCGCGACTAAGCCGAGTCGAACTACCTCATCACTGCCACGGATCACCGACCGAATAGCCGCCTCAAGACGCCGGGCACGCTCGTGAAGGGAAGTTACGTCGTTTTCTAGCAGCCGAGGCATCTCGCGTGATTGTAACCGCTCCGATTGTGATTTCTGAAGGCCCTCGCAGCCGTTAGTAACTCTATGGTGAGTGAACGGTTGCGCGAACCGACTTTGCAGGAGAAAAGCGACAAAAGCGAACCGCGAAGGACGCGAACGAACATGAAGGGCAAAACGCTGCGATCGCCTGAGTCTTTAACTTCCTTCTTATGCTTTTGTGGTCAGTCTGTCTTGGCGGTAGGTCCCTCACAACATGTCAGCTGGACGACCGGTCAGCCGCTCGATTCGCTTGGGAATCGGGGGATGCGTTGAGAACAGGCTCGCCAAAGTGTCTCCGCCGATCATCGGTGCCACAATGAACAAGTGTGCGGTTGAAGGCGATGCCACCATGGGCATTCTCTTGGAATAGGCGTCTAGCTTCTGTAGGGCACGGGCCAAGGCATACGGATTGCCGGTTGTTTGGGCTCCGGTATGGTCGGCTTCGTATTCACGGGAACGTGACACTGCCATTTGAATCAGTAAAGCTGCTATCGGCGCCAGAATGATCATCAACAATGCGGTAAATCCACCACCGCCGCGTTCGCGGTTATCGCGATCTCCGTAACCTCCGAACATGCCGGCCCACATCGCCGAACGAGCCAGGAAAGTGATGCCTCCTGCGAGAGTCGCCGCTACTGAGCTGATGAGAATGTCCCGATTGCGAACGTGTCCCAGTTCATGGGCTAGAACGCCTTCGAGCTCCTCATCGTCGAGCAAAGTGAGAATGCCTTTGGTCACGGCAACTGAAGCATGCGACGGATTGCGACCCGTAGCGAAAGCATTTGGCGACTCATTCGGGATCACGTAAATCTTGGGCATGGGCAGGCCGACTCGCTGAGTCATTCTTTCGACCACGTTGTACACGCGAGGAAGATCTTCACGCGTTACAGGCTGCGCCCCGTACATCGCAAGAGCAATCTTGTCGGAAAAGAAATAGCTGATGAAATTACCAAGAGCAGCAACAGCCAGCCCTATCGCCATTCCATGCTGCGTGCCCAGGTATCTGCCGATCGCGTCTCCGGCAAACATCAGCAGCAGTGTCATGCCCGTTAGCAATGCCAGCGTCTTGAGATTGTTTCCCATAGCCTTTGTAGATCTAGATGCTCCAGTTTGGTGCGGGATTCGAGCCGGCTCACATAATACGCCGCGGTGCACGCGAGAAGACTTTCCCTCGATCATGGATACGTAGAGATGGCGGCAAATGTTCCATGTGTATAAACGACAAACCCGGCCAGAGGCGACCGGGTTTGAAAAAGCATTTTCGCTAAAATCTACGCTGCTCGACGACGTGTTTCCTCGTTGCTGGAGCCCTCGTCGAATCGCGTAAGGCTTCTGACTGCAGCAAGCCCAATTCCGATACTCTGAAAGAGTTTTGATTCGCGCTCTTCGGAGAACCCGAGCAGATTCGGCATGGAAGCTACCAGGGCAGAGACTCCGGGATCAATATTGCCGTGAGTCTCGAAGCTGATCTTCTTCCACACCCCACCTGGACAGTCAGTAAGAAAAATAAGACTTCCGATTAAGTTGCCGCACAGATAAGAAGCCAGGGCTGCACGCTTGTTCTTTTTCCAAAGCAGCGTGCCGGCAATGGCAAAGGCACCAGCAGTACTCCAGTCGATAGCGGCATGCGTTACCGGGCTGATCACCTTCGGTAGGGGTTTGGTCGCAAGTTCCGTGAGCTTCGTAGAGATCGGCATCGTGTTCGCTCCTCCCTAAGTCAAGATGCCTTTGTGCTACAGCAAGTTGGCGCACGAATGCTCAATGACTCAATGTAGCCTGCAGCTCGGCTTCGCGGCCCAACGCCAGAAGGGACTCTCCATAAGGCGCCCTTGCGATGCCTCGTTCCGTGATGATGGCTGTGACATAACGGCGCGGCGTTACATCGAACGCGGGGTTCTCTACGCGAATTCCGTCTGGAGTGAGCTGTTTTCCAGCCAGATGCGTTACCTCGCGTGCAGAGCGCTCCTCGATTGGAATGTGATCTCCATCTGGAGTTGCCAGATCAATAGTGGACCATGGCGCAGCGACATAGAATGGGATTCCGTGTTCCTTCGCCAGCACAGCGACGGTATAAGTTCCGATCTTGTTTGCTACATCTCCGTTTGCGGCGATGCGATCGGCGCCGACGACAACTGCGTCGATCTTCCCTTGCTTCATCATGGCACCTGCCGTGTTGTCGGAAATTACCGTAGTAGGGATTCCGTCTTTGGTAAGTTCCCACGCGGTCAGGCGGGACCCTTGAAGAAAAGGACGCGTCTCGTCCGCGAAGACATGGATCTTTTTACCCGCTTCCACGGCGGCGCGAATCACTCCCAGCGCGGTTCCATATCCGCAAGTAGCGAGTGCGCCCGCATTGCAATGCGTAAGCACACCGCCCGAAGCCGGCATGAGCACCGCGCCATTGCGCCCCATGGCTCGGCACGCCGCAATGTCTTCCGCGTGCATCTCCTGCGCTTCCTGAATGAGTGCGCGCTTGACTTCATCAATTGAAGCGGAGGCAAGCTCCTCGAAGCGGTCCCGCATCCGTTCAATTCCCCAAAAGAGATTCACCGCGGTCGGGCGAGTTGCGGCCAGCGTCTTGCAAATCTGCTCCAACTCAGACCGCAGCGCGTTGTGGCTTTGGGCTTTCGAATTGCGCATGCCGAGCGCAACACCCATCGCTGCGGCTACTCCGATCGCGGGCGCACCACGGACGATCATGTCGCGGATCGCAGTAGCAACCTCGGCGTGAGTGCGACAGGTAACGTAGATCTCTTCAGTAGGCAGGCGCGTTTGGTCGATGAAACGCACGCCGGCGTCGGTCCACTCGAGGGTTTTAACCATGCCTCAGATTCTAAAGGGTTTCGGCTTTCAGGCTGTGGCCTTTTGCGCAATGTGCGCGGTTCGCACGTCTATCGCCTTGAAAATAGAGACAAACTCAACTCCCGCTGCGGCCTTTTCTACTGCCGGACGTCCGCCGGCTTCTTCGCGTTCAACAAGACACGCCACTCCGACGACATTGAATCCGAACTCGCGCGCAGCTTCGATGGCCTGAATCGTTGAAGAGCCGGTTGTACACACGTCGTCCACGATCACCACGCGAGAGCCCTTTTCGTGAAAGCCTTCTATGCGTTGTGCGGTTCCGTGCGCTTTCTCCTGCTTGCGAACGAGGAAGCCATGAATGAGGAACTCCGAGACATCCACCGGTTTCGGCCGGGCTGGCGCCCGGGTTTGTACAATTTGCGCTGTGAGGAGTGCTACGCCGGCAACAATAGGATCGGCGCCGAGAGTCATGCCACCAACAGCGCGCGGCCTCCATTTTTTGGCCTGAATCACGTCATAAAAAACGCGGCCAGTGAGGCGCATTCCCTCCGCATCCAGTGTCGTAGTGCGGCAATCGATGTAATAGTCGCTTGTTCCACCTGAAGAAAGCTTGAATTCTCCAAGCTGAAACGACTTGCGCGCGAGCATGTTCAGCAGAAGTTCGCGTGAGTTGGGCATGCAAGATACATTAGCACTCAGCACTCAGCATTCAGCCGCTCAACTGCCGGGCAGGAGCAGAGTTTTCCGATCATGAGGTCAGAAGCAAGTATTGTCACAGAAAAAGTGTGAAAGGCTGAATGCTGAGTGCCGAATGCTGCTTTACCTTAGCTTATCCATATGCCGGAATCCATCGGTAGCGACGAAGATCAGCACGAAGTCGAATGCATTGTAGGTACTGTGAACCAGAAATGCAGAACCTAGCGATCCAGTGCGGGCGCGCACAATCGTGAGTACAGAGCCGACCACGAAGATCAGCAGCATCGGTGCCCATGACCATGCAAGTTGTGGCCCGTGATAAAGCGCGAACAGCAGCCCATCGATTACGACCGAAGCGACAAGGGGCAAATATCGTCGAAGAGCAGGGAATAAGAAGCCGCGAAACAGCAACTCTTCGTAGAAGGGCCCGACGAAAATCCCAAAGACCGCCAGAACCCACGCTGCATGAGTGGAGCGAAAAAACCTGTCGATCGGAAGCGACTTAGGGATAGGCAAAAGCGCCGAACACAGCTGAGCAACCCCGAGCAAGCCAACTCCGGCGAGAATCAGAAACGCGATTCGGCTTGGCCAATTCCACTTTACAGCGGACCAAAAAGACTCAGGAGTGCCCTTTTGCACCACTAGCACCATAAAGAAAACGGCCAAGACATAACTCACCATCTGCGGTACTAGGGCAAGAGGAGATTGTGTGAATGCTTCCAGCGATAATCCCCTGAATCTCGGGATCGCGTGAATCGCAACAAAGAAAGTCACAGCGATCAGATTGAAGGCTAGGAAATTGAATATTGCGATCAGTAAGACTGCCAGTATTCCCCACGGCGGATTTTCGTCAGTGCGAGGAGGCTCGACCGATTCAGAGAGCGCAACTTCTGTCGGCGGATTCTCTGACGGATCGACTGAAGGATCGGGAGTCAACGGCACAATGAGCTGAGTTGAATCTACACGATAGCAAACCTTTGAACCACGGAGACACAGAGGCAGGAGAAAACCAGAGGAGAGCGGGTTCGGGCATGGAATTGGGTTTCATTTGCCGTTACGGAAACAGAAAGATTCACCTCAAGTGCTGTTCTCCGCGCGTCTGTCTCTCCGTGGTGAAGAACCTCCGTAGGCCGCCCACTTCGCATGGGCCATGTACTCTGCCAACGCGATTCCGGTATATGACTTTTTCACGCGTGTTATCTGCTGCGGAGGACCTTGAGCGACCAGTCTTCCACCGTCTTCTCCGCCCTCCGGACCCAAGTCGATGATCCAATCGGCGTTCCGGATTACATCCAGGTTGTGCTCGATGATGATGATCGTGTTGCCCAGATCAGTGAGCCGATGCAACACATCCAGCAGTTTCTTTACATCTTCGAAGTGCAGGCCTGTCGTAGGCTCGTCGAGCAGATACAGAGTGCGTCCAGTTTGGCGTTTGCTCAACTCCCGCGCCAGCTTTATGCGCTGAGCTTCGCCGCCTGAAAGCGTTACCGCGGACTGTCCGAGTTGAATGTAGCCAAGTCCCACATCAACGAGCGTTTGGAGCTTCTGGCGAACTTGCGGAATGTCTTCAAGAATCGGCAGGGCATCGGCTATCGATGTTTCCAGAAGATCGGCTATTGACTGTCCTTTGTAGCGGACTTGAAGAGTCTCGTGGTTGTAGCGCTTCCCACCACAGACCTCGCATAGGACATACACGTCCGGCAGGAAATTCATTTCAATGCGGCGCTGGCCTTCTCCCTGGCAGGCCTCGCAACGTCCGCCGCTCACGTTGAACGAGAAGCGCCCCGCTTTGTATCCGCGCTCGCGCGATTCCGGTAGCATCGAGTAGAGATCGCGAATTTGAGTAAACACTCCGGTGTACGTAGCGGGATTCGATCGTGGAGTTCGCCCAATTGGTGTCTGGTCGATGCGGATGACCTTATCGATGCTCTCCATTCCCGCAACACCCTTATGGGCTCCGGGCTCTTCGCGTGAGTGGTAAAGGGTCTTCGCCAGCGCGCGATACAGAATGTCATTCACCAACGTGGACTTCCCGGAGCCGCTCACACCAGTGACCACGGTCATTACTCCGAGGGGAAAACTCACGTCGAGGCTCTTGAGGTTGTTCTCGCGCGCTCCCAAAACCGTAATGGCCTTGCCATTTGTCTGACGAGGTTCGAAGCGAGCACCTATGTTCACTTCGCCGGAGATGTATTTGCCGGTTAATGATTCGGGTGCGCGCTCTATCTCCTCGGGAGTGCCTTGTGCGACCAGTTCTCCGCCATGGCGTCCGGCACCGGGACCAAGATCAATTACGTAGTCGGCGCGACGAATCGTTTCTTCATCGTGTTCAACCACGAGTACCGTATTGCCGAGGTCGCGCAGTGATTCCAGCGCAGCAATCAACCGGTTATTATCGCGATGATGTAGTCCAATCGACGGCTCGTCGAGCACATAGAGCACCCCGCGCAGCTTCGAGCCGATCTGAGTGGCGAGACGTATGCGCTGGCCTTCTCCACCTGATAGCGTTGCCGCGGAGCGATCGAGCGAGATGTATCCCAGTCCAACTGCATTCAGGAATTGCAAGCGCTCAGCGATCTCCCGCAACACGCGTCCCGCTACAATCTGTCCGCGTTGGTCGAGTTTGATTTTTTGCGATGCTTGTAGAGCATGCGATACCGGCATTCCCGTGAAATCAGCGATGCCGATGCCATTCACGCGCACTGCAAGGCTCTCCTGACGCAGGCGTTTGCCCTGACACACCGGACAGGTTGTGGCAGACATGTACTCCAGCAGCCACTCGCGATAGCTTTCCGATGATGACTCCTCCAGGTTCTGCTTCAGGAATGCCAGAATCCCATGGAATCCACTGCGCGCAGCTTCACGCTCCGGAGGCCCATACAGAAGCAGATTCTGCTGCTCCGCGGGCAGCTTCTCAAACGGAATGCTTAAATCCAGTTTGTAGACCTGTGCGGCGATTTCAATTAGCCGTTGCAGATAGGTCGAGCCGGAGCCTGGTCCTAGTGCGCCTTCAAGCAGAGGCTTTGACCAATCGACGATTAGCTTCGCAGGATCGAAATCGTATTTGCTGCCAAGCCCGTGGCACTCCGGACACGCACCATAAATGCTGTTGAAAGAGAACGATCGTGGTTCTAGCGCGGGCACGCTGATTCCGCACTCGGGACAAGCCATTTTGGCGGAGTACAAGCGTTCTTCGCCGTCGACAACCGCCAGAATCACAAGTCCATCGGCGAGCTTCATGGCGGTTGCGACTGAATTCTCCAGCCGCTTCTCGATTCCAGCCTTTACTAGTAGCCGATCGACTACAACCTCAATGGTATGGTTCTTGCGCTTATCGAGCTTGATCTCGTCAAGTCCATCTTCGCCGCCATCAAGACTGCGTAGCTCTCCGTCGATTCGCGCGCGCGTGTAGCCTTGCTGCGCCAGCTTCTCCAATTCCTTTTTGAACTCGCCTTTCCGACCACGCACGATCGGAGCGAGTAACATGACGCGCTCTTCCGGTTTGAGCGACATCACCTGCTGCACAATCTGTTCTGCCGATTGCCGGCTGATTTCGCGTCCGCATTTCGGGCAATGCGGTACGCCAACCGAAGAATAAAGCAGGCGCAAATAGTCATAAATCTCAGTGATTGTGCCTACTGTCGAGCGCGGATTACGGGTCGTAGTCTTCTGCTCAATAGCGATGGATGGGCTGAGTCCATCGATGGCGTCAACCTCTGGCCGCTCCATCTGATCGAGGAACTGGCGCGCGTATGCCGATAGCGTTTCGACATATCGCCGTTGGCCCTCAGCGTAGATGGTGTCGAACGCCAGCGACGACTTGCCCGAGCCGCTAAGCCCTGTAATTACAGTCAGGGTATTGCGTGGGATCTCGACGTTAATGTTTTTCAGGTTGTGCTGCCGAGCCCCGCGGACCCGGATCGAGGTAATTGCCATTTAAAAAAGTGCAGACCTACAGAAGACTTCGTTGAGCGATGGGCGCAACTTTACATCCGTATCTTAGTTGTCAACATCTAGCAGCGTCAACGCGGGTTAGAGTTGCCTTCTCGCTGTCGGTCGCTGTTGGTGAGGATCGTGTTATGGCATTACCTGCGTAATCTGGTTGGATTCAATTACTTGGCGCATAACAGTAAAAGTTGTGGGCACGCACTCTGGGTACATGAACTACGGAGACGGATGCATTTTCCTAGTTCAGTAGCAGAATGTGCCGATCAGCCAGAGTTGAACAACTGGTTTCTGCGCATCGACATCCAAAGGCGGTCAGATAGTGAATCCTCAATTGGTGAGTTCGGCCACGGTGAATGACATTATTCTCAGCACCATCGTTTTTGCCACGATTGTTTCTGCAATGTTTCTGGGCGTCTATTCAGGGTATGTGGCCGTTAGTGCGATTCTGCGGGCGATGAACCGCAAGCCTGCCAAAGCTTCAGCCACTGTGATTGAATTTCCGGCCAACGCTGCCAGCTAAAAGTTCCTTACAAACGACGTTACCTCCCCAAAGATCAAGCCTCCCCCGCGGGGCTTTTTCTTTTTACGGCATGAACTTAGCACTTGTAAGAGAGGCCTACCGCGGAACAGTTCCGGGTGCTTGCTGCTGTTGTTGCTGCTGCTGTTGCCGGAGACGCTGGAGTTCCTGCAGCAATTGTTCCGGAGTCTTTACCTGCGGCTGTTGTTGTCCGGAAGGAGACTGGACCTGCTCCGAAGGAGCTGGCGGTGGTGGCGGTGGTTGTTGCTGGATCTCTGACTGGCCGGCGACGTCGTTGTCCTCTTCGTCCTGGCTAGCTGTGGGATTCTGGCGCGCCATAACTTGGTTTGGGCCGCCGCGAACGACGGGAGCAGTCCCATGTGGGCTGAGCATAATGCGCTCCACGCTGCCCGGATCATCAACCGCGCCCACCAGGATGAAATCATAGTGGGAGCCGCTCAGAATCGAACTCAAGACCTGCCGCGGAGCTCCAGGTCCAAACTGCCCAAAAACCCGCTCAGCATCCGGCTGCGTGCCCTCCAAACTCGCGTGAGTCACCGTTTCAATCGCCTTGAGGATGTCAGCTAACGTCGAATTCTCAGCCGCTACTGTAAGCAGTCCTCCCATAAGGCTGACACGCGGAGGATTCGGCGGCTGTTGTTCGGCTCCCGAAGGCTGCTGGGGCTGTGGCGTGGGACTCTGCAGCACCGCTGGTTGCTGCGATGGCACAGATGGTTTCTGTGCCGGAGCAGTTTGAGCCGGCGGCGCTGCCTGGTCTGGCGGCGCAGACGCGTGAGGAAAACTCATTGGCGGACGTTGTCCGGTCGAAGCTGGAGCAGCCTGATCAGGCGGAAACTGCTGTGCCGGACTGGGGAACTGTTGAGCTTGCGTTGTTTGCCGTTGCGCCTGCGTAGGCCCAACGCGGCGCATTCGGCCATAGACGGAAGAGGAAGGCTGGGCTGGCTGCCCCGCCGGCGGTGCAGTACTTTGCGTCTGCTGGCTGCTGAGAATCGTAGTAGAGACTAGCAACAGGCCAAAACCGGTGATGGAAGCACTTCTGGACACGCGGGTTTATGCTACTCCAAAGACAAGGTAGCTCACCAGCAAATCGAGCCACTTGTATGAGAGAACGCCGAATACTATCCGAGTTGCAGGATTTCGCATCTTACCAATCCAAGAAGCTGCTGGCCGTCAGCGGTGTTTTTTGCTCTTGAGAGGAACATGATTCGAATTTATCTACGATTTCTTGGCGCGCTTTTTCTATCGGTTTCAGCTGCATTTGTAACCTCGGCACAAGCAGCAGAAAGCTGCTCTACAGCGTCGGATATGGACGCCAGTGCGCGTGCAGGTATTGAATCGGCAGTGCAACAGCTGTTCAACGCTGCCGCAGCGGGTAACGCCGGCGCAATGCAGCAGAATTCGATCGCTGCAATCGCCAATAATTTTCAAGGAATTGCGAACGTTGTTCAGGCGAACAAAGACAAGATCGCCGGCGGCCACGCAAGTATTCGCAACGAATGGGTCCTGGACGCGCCCGGCACTCAAGCCTACGAGCGCGCGGAATTCTACTGTGGAACCTTCAATTCGCTGCAGCGATCGTCATTTGTGATCCCCGGATTGCCGCCCGGAAAATACTCAGTTGCGATTCAGGACGTAACTGGATCGAAGCAGCCATTCACGATCACCTACATCCTGCAGCAGGAAGGCAGCCAGTGGAAGCTGGCCGGATACTATGCAAAAGCGCGCCAAGTGGGCCCCCATGACGGGCTTTGGTACTGGGTTCAGGCCCGCGACTACAAAAAGCAAGGCAGTCAACATGTGTCTTTCTTCTATTACTTGACGGCTAGCGACCTCCTCGCTCCCGTCAACTTCATGAGTACGCCGCAACTGGAAAAGCTTTATGAGGAGCAGCAGGCATCGATCCCGAAGGATATTCCGCAGAATCCACAGCAACCGGTGCCTTTAACCCTGAACGGCCAGACTTACAACATCGTCCAAGCCTTTGTTGTGCCCGACGAAAAGCAGGGTTTGAACTTGGTTTACAAGTACTCCTTGCCCGACATCTCCGACCAAGTAAAGACTTTCCAGCAAAACATGGCTTTCATTAAGGCCTTGGCGCAGCAGTATCCGGAGTACAAGCAGGCGTTTACGTCGATCGTAGCTCGTGCAGTGGCGCCGAATGGGCAGGACTTTGGGACTCAGTTGCCGGTGAACGAGATTAAGTAGCCTTTATCCATTGTCTGTGATTCCGAAGCGCGCTTTCTTGCGCGAGGAATCCCGACAGGGTTCCATGCGGTATGCGCAAGCCGCAACTGCGGCCTTCTCCACCAAAGCCTCAATCTTCGAGAACCTGCAACGCATAGGCACGACATGGATTGCTCGCCGCAAATTGCGCGGCTTCAGAATGACAAGACGGCAAAAACGGCTTTAGCGTCGAAATCCGGATAGCGACATCCGATAGAGCTAACATAAAGTGCCTTCATGAGCACCGCAGCCGTGACGCAAATCAGCAATCCAGCCGAACTTTGGGACGCCGTAGTCGCCCGCAACCGCAAATTCGATGGCGCCTTGTACTACGGAGTGAGCACAACAAGCATCTATTGCCGTCCGTCGTGCCCATCGCGGCGCCCAAAACCGGAAAACGTGCAGTTCTTCTTTGATCCTGAAAGCGCCGAGCGCGCCGGATTCCGCGCGTGCCTGCGCTGCAAACCGCGTGAATTACGGAGTTCCGGAAAGCTTGAGTTGGTCCGGAACGTCTGCCGCGCGGTGGAGAAAAATGTGGATTCGCCGCTGCCCATGAAGCAGTTAGGCGCAGAGTTGAAGATGAATCCCGGCACCCTGGATCGCGCTTTCAAGCACAGTACGGGGATCACGATCAAGCAATACGCCGAGGCGCGCCGGCTTTCTTTGTTCAAAACCGCGCTCCGATTCCGCCGGGATGTGACCAGCGCGATCTATGAAGCCGGATACAACTCCAGCAGCAGGGTTTACGAGCATTCCAATGAAAGGCTCGGAATGACGCCTGCAGCCTACGTAAAAGGCGGATTCGGCATGCGAATTCGCTATGCAATCGCACCTTATTCGGCCGGAAGAGCGTTGTTAGCAGTCACGGAAAAGGGCATTTGCGGTGTCAAACTGGGAAATGATCCTGCCCGACTGGTTCGGGAGCTCGAAGGCGAATATCCCAAAGCGGAACTTGTGCACTCGGGCGGCGAACTTCGCGAGTGGATGAGCAACCTTTTGCGCCGTCTGGAAGGGGAAGTTGAGCTCCCCGAGCTGCCGATTGACGTTCGCGCAACTGCTTTCCAAAGACGAGTTTATGAAGAACTCAAGCGAATTCCAGCGGGAGAGACTCGCACTTACTCGCAAATTGCAAAGAATTTGGGCGGGGAATCGGGCCGCAGAGCGGTCGCCAGAGCGTGCGCGACTAACAATGTTGCGGTGTTTATCCCCTGCCATCGCGTAGTCCGCAGCGACGGCGGAATGGGTGGATATCGTTGGGGACTAGACCGAAAAGAGAATTTATTGGCCCGAGAGCGCGCAAAATCCGAAAAAAACTGAGGTTTTCAGGTTCTGCTTAGGTTGGTTCCGGCCGCCCTCGGCCGGTACAAGACGTCAAAGAACCGCGTGGCGTACCTGGAATACTTCTTTTGTTATCAAAATTGCGCGATCAGACTCCTTTTGGTCCCGCTAGAAGGCGTCGAATCGTTGTCCGTGTACCGGCCGAGGGCGGCCGGAACCACCTAATCAAAGACGATTAAAGCAAGAATGGCAGCCTTAACGAGGCTGCCATTGCACTTTCTGAGGCGCAAAAACAACGTCTATTTGCCAGCTAATCTACTTTGCCGCGACGGTTTTCAGCCTTGCGCTGAGCCGAGATTTGTACCTGGACGCGGTATTTTTGTGAATTGTGCCCTTCTGGACGGCCTTATCGATCACCGAAACCGTCGCTCCGAAGCTCGATTGCGCAGCTTTGGCGTCGCCTTTAGCGATTGCCTCGCGCAATCCGCGCAGCGCTGTGCGCAGTCGGGACTTGTTTGCGCGGTTTACGAGCGTACGTTTTTCGGTCTGACGAGCGCGTTTCAGCGCGGAAAAATGGTTTGCCATGCCTTACTTTGTTCCTTTAAGGGAGCTTAAATTGCCTAAATCGGGTGGGATTTGGCGCGTAAACACCTGATTTTAACACGCGTTAGGATCGTTCCGTCAAACCGAATGAGGCTTAAGAACAGCGATTTTGAGGCAGCGAATGCGCAGTTTTGGGGCATTAGAACGCGGATTCGAGGCACTTGGGAGCACAGTTTAAGGCACCAGAGCACCGCTTAAGCGCCGTTAGGCGCCTGGTAGGCGCGCAGCGTGCTGCGTCTTTATCAGGCTGTTGCCGTCTCTGGCATGCCTTATGAAAACCAAATAGTGCGGATAAGTGCAAACGTAGTGCCTTCAGGACTGCCCTTCAGCGTCTCTGCGGACGCGCTCAGGCGTTCACCGGCGCCATTCCCCGTGCCGTTTCAAGGCACCAAAGCATCTAATAAATATTTGAAATCGACCATTCACAAAGCGGAAATTTGCGGTCGACGGAGCGTCCAGAAGGACAATGAACAATTGAGACTCCGTTTATTGACTTCGAGGCAAACCGGGGATACTCTACGCCCGATGGATGTGCTCCACGTACGTGGACGACATTCCGCAGTTCCTCTGCTCGACTCAGCCAACAACTGTGATCGCGATAACGCGGAACGCGTGCCGTTCTGCGCATTTCCCCTTCTGGGAGGACGAACCCTAAGTTATCGATGAATAAGCAGCTTGAGATCACTCCGAACCTGGAGGCCCTGTTTGGTACCAGGGATGAAAACCTTCATCTGCTCGAAGGTGGATTGAACGTCTCCATCGACCTTCGCTCCGACCACATTTTCCTCGAAGGCGCCGCCCGCGACTTAGCCCGCGTGGAGCAGGTTTTCGCCGACTACGAGCACTTGCGCAAGTCCGGATACACCTTTTACAACGGCGATCTTGGATCGATGCTGAAGATCGTGATCTCCGATCCTACGGCGACACTGCGCGGGCTCGCCGAAGCCGGACGGCAGCGCTCCTTCGGCAAACGAGTCGTGCAGCCCAAGAGCCTGAATCAGCGCCGTTATATCGAGGCCATCGAAAAGAACGACATGGTCTTCGGCATCGGGCCAGCCGGTACGGGAAAAACATACCTTGCCGTCGCCATGGCCATTGCCGCACTCGTGAACAAGCAGGTGAGCCGCATTATCCTCGCGCGTCCGGCAGTGGAAGCCGGCGAACGCCTCGGATTCCTGCCCGGCACTTTGCAGGAAAAAGTCGATCCCTATTTGCGACCACTATATGACGCACTCTACGATCTGCTCGACCAGGAGAAGATCGATCGCTATCTCGAGCGCAACATCATCGAAATCGCTCCCATCGCCTTCATGCGTGGACGCACGCTCAACGACAGCTTCATCATTCTCGACGAGGCACAGAACACGACCTCGGAGCAGATGAAGATGTTCGTCACCCGTCTCGGCTTCAATGCCAAGGCGGTAATTACCGGTGACATCACGCAGATCGATTTGCCCAACGCACGCCGCAGCGGACTGATTGAAGCCGCCGAAGTCCTCAAAGGCGTCAACGGCATATCGTTCAACTTCTTCGACGAAGGCGACGTAGTGCGCCACGTTCTGGTGCAACGCATCATCCGCGCCTACGACGACCATAAACAACGCATGGAGCAACAGCTATCATTGTTGTCATCGACAACCGCGACGGAGCCGCTTGTGGAGCAGCGGACGACCCCGCCAGTGCTGGAGCAATAGAGCCATCGGGTGATCGGGCCATCGGGTGAAGTGAACCAATGGCATTTCGGCAAAATTTTGTGATCTCGCGATTCTTGTGGCCCAAAAGGCGCAAGCGATGCAGCTACCAATTCGATTCTTAGTTCATCCGATGATCCGATGGCCCGATCACCCGATTCTGCCCCGTTCTCTGTAACGATCCCCGCATGCGCGACCCAGACCATCCCGGCAGTAGCTCCCAAATCAAAGGCACAGGTCTGCAGCGTTTCCTGCTCGCCGCCCAGCGAGCGGTGGGAATTTCCGGAGAGGTGAACGTCCTCATCACATCCGACGCCGAGATGCGCCGCCTGAATCAGGAGTTCCGCGGCAAAGATAAGCCGACCGATGTGTTGTCATTTCCAGCGGCCCAGAATAGGAAATTTAAGCTGGCCGGCGATATTGCGATTTCCAGGGAAATCGCCCGAAGCAACGCGAAGGCGCTGGGGCACTCGCTGGAAACTGAATGTAAGATCCTTTTGCTCCATGGTCTGCTCCATCTGGCAGGCTACGATCATGAGTCGGATAAGGGTAAAATGGCCGCGCTGGAACAAAAACTGCGCGCCAAATTGAAATTGCCGACAGGACTGATCGAGAGAATCAATCATTCACCAGCCTCTGTGTCCTCCGTGCCCTCGGTGTTCAAATCCCCCGGACAAGTGCGCCCGACCTTGAGGAGAGTGCGATGCTCGTAGCCATCATCATCGCCCTCGTGATCCTCTCCGCCCTGCTGGCGCTGGCTTCCTACGTGGAGCGCCTCTATGCCGAAAAGGGAAAGATTCTCTCGCGCGAATTTGAAGAAAACATCGAGGCATACGAGCTGCGGGTTGAGACGAAACTGGGAGTAAGCTCGGCGCGGGCGGCGTTGTCGATGCAACTGCTCTCCCAGCTCTTCACCGCTGCGATTGCATTGATCCTCGGCTACGCCACTTTCATGGCAGGCCGCTGGACGTGGGGGGAGATCGCTCAGGCGGCGATTTCCATTGTCCTGATCATCGTTATCTTTAATCGCCTGATCCCATATTTGCTGTTCATCCGCACTCGTGGAGACTGGCTGGCAAAGTTTATTCCTGTTCTGAAACTGCTGATCTGGCTGGCGCTGCCGCTCACGATCCTTCTAGGCTTCAGCATGTCGGTAGCATCGCTGGCAGAGCCGCAGGAAACCGGGGAGCAGGAGCATCCCTCCGAGGCTGTGGATGCCTTGCTGGAAGCGGGCACAGAAGAGGGCATTCTCGAAGAGAGCGACCGCGAGCTGATTCAATCGGTAGTCGAGTTCGGCGACAAGATCGTGCGCGAGATCATGACTGCCCGCCCTGACATGCTCGCCGTCCCTGCCAGCACGACCATCGAGCAGCTCACCGAATTGCTGCAGAAGAAGCCGCATTCGCGCATCCCTATCTACGACCCTGATCTCGACCACATCCAGGGCATAGTCTTCGCCCAGGACCTGCTGCAGATTCGCGACGAAGACGCCCGCACCCAGATAGTCGCGAAACTCATGCGTCCCCTGCCCTTCGTTCCCGAAATGAAAAAGGTGAGCGAGCTGCTGCGCGAAATGCAGCGCGAGAAGATCCAGATGGCAATCGTGATCGATGAATACGGCGGCGTAGCCGGCCTGGTCACGCTGGAAGATATGCTCGAGGAGATCGTTGGGGACATCGGCAGCGAGCACGAGCGCCGTCCGCAGATCGTGCGCGAGAGCGAGAGCTCCTATGTCCTACCGGGCGCAACCGATCTCGACATGCTCGAGGAGCTGTTCGATTACCGCCCGAGCGATGTTGAGGCTACAACCGTGGCCGGGCTGATAAGCGAAATCGCCGGCCGAATCCCGCAACCGGGCGAATACGTCGAACACAACCGCCTGCGCTTCGACGTGCTCGAATCCACCGACCGTCGTATAGAACGCGTCCGCGTAAGCAAACTCGTAGCAGAGCCCGAGCCTCAGAAATCGGGAGCCGCGTAGGAATCGCGTGATCGGGGCCATCGGGTGATCGGGTGAAGTAGAACCTGAAAGAATCGATACGAAAGGGACCGCTGCCCGCCCTCGCGCGGGTGTTTGGTGGGAGAACACGAAAACCTTATAAGCCCAGGGTCTTTGTTTCGGACTGATGGTTTCAGGGGTTATTTCGCTTTCTGCGTTTTCCAAGCCTTCTTCGTACAACCCCCGGGTGGGTGGCGGCCCTTCTCTGATTCGTTTAAATGCATCCCTTCTCTCAAGCCCCATGAGTGCAAAAAAATCGGAACTGGCGGGGTGCGGTTCGCGTACATCTACATCGATCCCCTTTCGCAGATGACTACCTGCTAATTTCAGGGACGCCGGAACGTCTTTGAAGTGCAAGCTCCGAGTGTCGGATAACCGGGAAGATCTGCCAGGAAACGATTGGCCAACAGGAGGCTGACATGTTGAGGTTTTTCAAGCACGGCGCGGTTTTTACTTTCCTGGGATTGCTGCTACTGGCACAGGCGATTCCAGCACTCGCGGAAGAAGGTGTGAGAGGCAATCTTGTCGACGTTGGCTGGCTTGCAAAAAATCTCAACAACTCCGATGTGGTAATACTCGATGCCTCGCCTGAAACCTACGCGAAGCAACATATTCCCGGCGCCGTCGGCGTCAACATCTACGACCTGTTCGCCTATGGATTTGGAGGAATATCGGATGCAAAGGTGGAACAGTACTTTCAGTCCTGGGGAATCGGCCGAGAAAAGAAAGTAGTGATATACGACAAAGGCGGCGATCAACTGGCTACCAGGCTCTTCTTCGATCTCGATTATCACGGCATTCCCGAAAAGAACCTTTTCATATTGGATGGCGGGCTGTTCAAGTGGCAGCAACAAAGCTTGCCGGTAACCAAAGACATTTCTCCCGGACCGAAGAATGGTTCCTTTAAAGTCACGAAATTGAAAGACGACCTGCGAGGCGGGCTACCTGAGGTTCTTACCGCATCCGGCGACACGACGCATAATGCTCTGGTGGAGGGACTAGATCCCAACTGGCATTTCGGCGCAGTCGCTCCTTTCGACCGGGCTGGGCATATTCCCAACGGGATCATGGCGCCGAGCGAAGATTTTTACAATCCTGACAAGACCTTCAAGTCGCCTGAAGAGATAAAAAAGATGCTGGCTTACCTGGGCGTTAGGCCTGATCAGCAGATCTATACCTACTGCGGAGGCGGAGTCGCCGCCACCGTGCCGTTTTTTGCGGCCAAGTTCCTGGCGGACTATCCCAAAGTGAAACTCTATCCGGAATCGGAGCTGGGATGGCTCTCCGATCAAAGACAACTGCCATACTGGACGTTCGACGCGCCGTACCTGATGCGGGAAACAGGCTGGCTGCAATTTTGGAGCGGCCAGATGATCCGGAGGTTCCTGGGCGCGCCAGTCAGCATAGTGGATGTCCGGCCTGCAGAGGCATTCAATGAGGGACACATACCTTTTGCGCTCAACATTGCTGGAGATGTCTTCAAGAGTAATGTTGCCAATCCTGCCAAGCTGGCCCAAATTCTGGGTCCGGCTGGTGTAAATGCCTCGGATGAGGCGGTTGTAGTCTCAGGGTCGGGACTAACGAAAGAGTCGGCCTTGGCGTTCGTCATGCTCGAAAAACTCGGACAGGCGAAAGTAACGCTATTCATGGACTCCATGGACACATGGACGAAGCAAGGGCAAAAGCTCAAGAAGGATGCGACCGTCGTGGCTCCCAAGAAGGGACCGCATGATTTATCGATTCCTCCGACCTCCTATCCCGAGAACTTCCGCAAAGAGATCGTCATTACCGACCCGAAGAGCACACATGGAGCGTATCCCAAGGTCTATATCGCTTCAGGTAAGGAGATCCCTGCGAAGAACCAGGATGGGAAGGTTGTCCATGTAGCCTACACCGACCTGCTCAATGCCGACGGGACGCCAAAGGCGGCGAAGGACATCTGGAACGTGCTGGCCAAGGCCGGGGTTCCGAGATATGCAGAGCTGGTCTGTTTCTCCGACGATCCGGGGGAAGCCGCAGTCAACTATTTCATCCTTAAGCTAATGGGCTTCCCCGACATCAAGGTGCTGGTGACATAACAACTCCGCTCTAGAACGACGCCACTACCACCGCCTTCGGCGCAGCGCCTGTCGCGATCGGAGAGCCGGGGAGTTGTGTCATCATTCCGGCCGGCGTCACCATGTACTCGGACATATTGCTCGATCCCTCGTGGTCGTTGTTCTTGCTGATGTTCGATGACCCGTTGGTCACATACAGGAAGTGATTGCTAACGTCTACGGCCGCGCTATTCGGCCTTGTGCCCGCGGAGATCGTCGAAGCCAACGCAGGCATGCCGGTGTTGCGATCGATGCTGAACGCAAGAACCTGGTTTCGCTCTTCCTGAGTACCAAACAATACTGAGCCATCGTGCGAAAGCGCCAGCGAACTAAGCTCGCTTTGTGGCCCCGAATTGGGAACGGTTCCAACTAACGAAAGTTGTCCAGAATTCGCGACAGAGAATACGTCGACCTCGGCATTCGCATCACAGCTGGTGTACACGAACCTGCCTGCATTGTCGGCAACGATTACGGGATCCTGATCATCCAGGAAACAGGCGTTTGCATCGTCGGGCGACGAGAAGGTGTATGGAGTCCCTGCAGTGAAGGGTGAGCCTGACACCTCCATTCCAAGCGAGCCGTCCGCATTCCGCGGGAACACATGAATCTTGTTAAAGAAGAAGTCAAATAGGAAGCGCCCCTGGGTGTCGACTGCCAATGAACCTGCTACTGGAGTTGTGCCGGGCGGCGTAGCTGTGACCGGCTGGACCTGGCCGCCGGTTAGCGTCAGTGTTCCGTCGCTATTGACCTTGAATGCCGAAATTCCCGCAATGAGATTCGAGGAGCCTTTGGCCTGTGGACCGGCGCCCGACGCGTAGATGATTCCACGCTGCCTGTCCGCAGACAAGAATTGATACGCGCCTGCGTCTCCCTGGCTGGCATTGAACCTGGTCAGGCTGCCATCAGCCGAATTGATCTTGAATCCGGTAATACCGTTGCTGCTGCTGGAATCGGAGCCTGAGGCGTAGAGAAAATTGCCGACCACCGCCAAATAAGTCGGATCGAAAATGTGGGGAGCGCTGCCCGGCACAGAATACGGCGATCCGGGTACTGGCGTAAGCGTACCGTCGGCATTGACCTTATAGCCAGAGACATTGAACGTTTCCTGATTCGCGACATACACGTACTGAGTGGTTCCCGAATTAGCACTACCACTTCCGCCGCCGGATCCTGTTCCTGAACCTCCGGTTCCGCCACTCCCGCCAGAGTTGCCGCTGCCTCCGGGTTGAGAGGCGGAAGGCGAGGGACTATTGCTTGACGTAGATGAATTCGAGGAGGAGCTTCCTCCACAGGCTGCGAGTGCAAGGGCAACGGTTATGGCCCAAAGGCCAGAGCAAGTCTTTCGAAGCATGGTGCAACCCCGGAATGAAATGGATTCTGGCAGCTTGGACGAGAGGTTCACCTGCCGGGTGGCCAGTTTGGTGACAACGAAAATTACTTAATCCGCAAAAAGTCGGGGTTTCCGCTTAGGGAACCCCTTCCTATTTCGCAGGGTGACACCTGCTATTCTGGATTTTCCCAATGCGAGCCGCTCTCGGAATTCTTCTTACACTCATTGTTCTTGCGTTCATCCTTCTTTTCACTTTCTCAACGGCGCCCGTCGTCACGCTTCCGGCTTCGCTTAAGACGATTGGCCACGCAACCCCTGTGACAGTGACCCTGGCCGATCCTCATGGGATCCGTCGCGCTGCCGCATACATTGAGCAGAATGGCGAGCGTTACAAGCTGGCGGAGGTGGAACATCCCGTTCGCCATTTTCGCTGGCTGCGTGGCGCGCCGGAGCACACACTCAAGTTCACCGCAGGAGTAAAGGGCACTCCACAGCTCAAAGATGGCACTGCTCGTTTGATCGTGGAGGCCACCTCGAATGACTTTCGGGGCCAGACGGTGGAAGCTGCACGAGATGTTGTCGTGGTTACGCAGCCGGTGAAGGTAAGCGTCGATTCCGACCAGCATTACCTCTACCTCGGCATGGCGGATTTGGTGACGTACAACGTCTCAGGCTCACCGACAGCTTCAGGCGTCCGCGTCGGTGACGAGAGCTTTCGCGGCTGGCCAATGCCGGGCGGCAAGCCAGGCCAGTTCTCTCTGTTCGCATTTGCATGGAACATGCCTCTGAATACCGTGCCGGCGGTGTATGCCATTGGCCCGGGCGGTGACGAAGCGCATGGACAGATGGTGATCAACTTCCCAAAGAGGGAACAACCAAAGTACCGCGTCCGCGACCTGCAGATCGACGACAAATTCATGGAGAAAGTGGTAAGCGAACTCGATCCGAACGGCTTCGGAGACATGGTGGAGCGCTTCGTGCGCATCAACAGCGAGATGCGCAAGGCAAACAACGAAACGCTGGCGAATCTAAAGACAAAAACAGAGCCTGCGTTTCTCTGGTCGCAACCCTTTCTGCAACAGCCAAACACAAAGGTCGAAGCCAACTTCGCCGACGTCCGCAATTACATTCACAAGGGTAAGAAGATTGATCAGCAGACGCATCTTGGCTACGACTTGTCGAGCACGCAGCACGTCGGGGTGGAGGCATCGAATGACGGACGCGTGGTTTGGGCCGCACCGCTCGGAATCTACGGCAACTGCATCGTCGTCGACCACGGCTACAGCCTGCAGACGATCTATGGCCATCTGAGCGAGATCGACGTTCACGAAGGCGACACGGTGAAGCGCGGGCAGGTGATGGGCAAGAGCGGTATGACGGGTATGGCCGGAGGCGACCACATCCACTTCAGCATGCAGCTCGAAGGTGTGCAGATCGATCCCAGGGAATGGTGGGATGCGCACTGGATCAAGGACCACATTGCCCGTCGCGTCGAGCTGCCGACTACTTAGGCCGCCAGGTAGAGACGCAGCATGCTGCGTCTCTACTTGGGCTGCGGAACGATCCGAAGATAAGGTCTTGGAGCCCGCCAGCCGCCGGGATACCTCTTTCGAGCGTCGTCATCCGAAACACTGCCGCTGATAATCACGTCGTCCCCGGGCTTCCAGTTCACGGGAGTTGAGACCTGGTGTTTGGTGGTGAGTTGGATGGAATCGAGCACCCGCAGAACTTCGTCGAAATTGCGGCCAGTGCTCATCGGGTAGCTGAGCATCAGTTTGATCTTCTTGTCTGGACCGATCACGAACACGGTTCGCACGGTAGCGTTTATGGCAGGGGTGCGGCCTTCTGAAGTATTGCCGGCATCGGCGGGCAGCATGTCGTAGAGTTTGGCTACTTTCAGCTCCGGATCGCCGATCATCGGATATGTCACCTTGTGGCCCTGGGTCTCTTCGATGTCCAGCTTCCACTTGTTGTGGCTGCTTACCGGATCCACACTCAGTCCGATGATCTTGCAATTACGCTTCTCGAAGTCAGGCTGAAGGCCTGCCATATAGCCGAGCTCGGTCGTGCACACCGGAGTGAAGTCCTTAGGGTGCGAGAACAAAATGGCCCAGCCGTTGTCGATCCACTCGTGGAAATTGATCGTGCCCTGCGAAGTTTCGGCGGTGAAATTGGGGGCTTCGTCATTGATGCGCAACATCGTCTTCTCCTGGTGAACCGCCGGCCAGAGTAGCCTGGCGTGCCAATTCAAAAACAGTTTACAGAGGAACTACGGATTGTACTTCACGCTTTGGTGCAGCGCGTTTCATCCCGGAATTCTGCATCTCGCACCGACAGCCTGGATCAGGCCCCGAAGCCCGGCGGTCTTTCATCGCTCACAGCGAGGCTACGTTCCAGTGCGAGTCCAGCACGGGCTATCGTGCCTTCATTAAATAACTTCCCAATCAGGGTCACACCATGAGGCACACGGCGCGGCGGTGAAAATTTTGGCAGCGGATGCGCCGGATCGGGAGCCCAATCGCTGCGAGCTTGCGAAACTTCAAAGAATCCGGCGCGAAGCGTGAGCGACGGATGGCCGGTGAAGTTGGTGATGGTGAGCATCTCGTCTCGCAAGGATGGAACCAGGAGCAGATCAACCTTGGAGAACAGGCGCGCCATCTCGACCGCGACTTTTCGGCGGAAACGGTCGCATTGCACAAAGTCCACAGCGGAGAGGAATCGCGATTGGCGAAATGTATTTGGCCAGGCGTCCGGTACTTGCACTTTGAGTTCGTCAAGCTTGCGGCTGAGGCTCAGGTCTTCGAAGGCCGCAGCAGCTTCGGCGAAAAGGATTATGTCTAGAGAATCGTATGGCCAATCTGGCAGCGACACTTCGACGGGAACCATTCCAACTTTGCTCACCGCAGAGAGAGCAGATCGGTCAACATCCGTAGCTGGACTTTCCTTCATCCAGGCGGGAAAGTAGCCCACTCGCAGGCCGCTCGCCGAAGCATTCGCATCGAAATCGAGTTTGCTGGGCACGCTGGAGAGGTCGCCGGGATCAGGTCCCGAAATGGCATGTAGAACCAGCATCGCATCTTCCACTCGGCGGGTCATAGGCCCAAGCTTGTCGAGCGACCAGCACAGCGTCATTGCTCCGGTGCGGGGCACGCGGCCATACGTCGGGCGCAATCCGGTAATTCCGCAGCGTGTGCTCGGGGAGACGATACTTCCTCCTGTTTCGCTTCCAATCGCGAAGCCGACGAGTCCGGCAGCGACCGCAGCGCCGGGACCGGCACTCGAGCCTGACGATCCTTCTTCCAGGAGCCACGGATTCATGGTTTGTCCACCGAACCAGATGTCGTTGAGCGCCAGCGCCCCAAGACTGAGCTTAGCAACCAGCACTGCACCCGCTTCATGCAATCTCTTTACAACCACTGCATCTTCATTAGGTACACGGTTGCGGAATGGTTCCGCGCCGTAAGTTGTAGGAATTCCTGCGGTGTCGAGCAGGTCTTTGCCGCCCCAGGGAATTCCGTGCAACGGACCTCGATACTGACCTGCGGCAATCTCCTGGTCAGCCTGTCTGGCTTGCTTAAGTGCCAATTCGGGAGTCAGTGTGATCACGCATCTCACTTTTGCATCGAACTTCCTTAACCGCGAAAGATAGATTTGTGTCAGCCGCTCGGAACTCAATTGCCGACGCTCGATCCACCGCGCGAGATGAGTGAGAGGAGCAAAGGCGATGTCTTCGTCTCGTGATGGTAATGAACCCGGGTCCGCGTTGCTCCTGACAAATTGGTCGCGGGCAGGCGCGGGTGCTTCGCCCGGCAATACCGGATTCCAGCGGGAGTATGGTGCCAGAGTTGACTCCAGTTCGATCTTGCGTGGACCGGTGCGACGCTCATAGAGTGGTGCCATGGCGCTGCGCCAGTTGCCAGCCGCTTGTGCCCGTTCCGCCGCTGTGAACTGCACCTGCATCAACTTCTCTGCTTCGGCGAAGGTTGTGGGTGACACCTCTGGTCCGACGGGCGGCGCCGTGCCAAAGGCTGGCGGCATTCCAGGAGGCGGCGCCGTGGTTTGCTGAGCATGACTCGAAGATGAAAGCGATGTTCCGAAATAGGCGAGAGCCAGATTGACAAGGAACTGCCTGCGAGATTTAGACATTGCCGCAAAATTATAGGCGAAGCACTACCGGCATCTTCGTGGACTGGTAACTTCGTATCCGTAGACTCTTACCCTGTCCCCTGTACCCTAATTTTTACCCCGTAACCTTTTTGCTTCCCCGTCCGTTTATCTTTGTGAGCGCGACATGCGGAGTGCCGGTTGAAGGCCCTGACGAACGACGCAGACGAGCGGCTTCTGATCGAGGCGGCCAAGCGCGATCCTGCGCGCTTTGGGGAGCTCTATCAGCGCTACGTGTATCAGGTGTATGCGTATGTTTCGCGGCGCGTCGGCACGCGGGAAGAGGCGGAAGACATTACTTCGGATGTTTTTCACCACGCGCTGGAGAACTTAAGAAAGTTCGAGTGGCGTGGAGCTCCGTTTGCTGCATGGCTGATTCGCATCGCGGCACATCGCATGATCGATCGCTGGCGGAAAACATCGCGTGAGACTGGGAACCCCATTAGCGACGATCCGAAAGACATTCGCATGGAAGAGATTGAGCAGCGCGCCGCTCTTTTCCAACTGGTGAAGCGTCTTCCCGAGGACCAGCGCCGGGTTGTGGTGTTGCGCTTTGTTGAGGAGAAGAGCATTCGGGAAATTGCGCAGGAACTCCGGCGGAGTGAAGGAGCCGTGAAGCAACTTCAGTTCCGCGCTCTGGAAAAGCTTCGTGCCAGCGTGGAGGGCGCCAATGGCTAAGCTCTCGCGCTACGAGCTGCTCGATCAGGCAATCGGCAAATTGTTGTCTCGCGCGGATGCTTTGCCGGGACGAGCGGATGCTCAAATCGCGCAGCTAGTACGTCTCGCGGGTGAGTTGCGCGATATGCCACGCGAGGAATTTGTTGAACGACTCAGATCCAATTTGGAAAGGAGCACTTCTATGGCAGCTAAAGCAGAACCACTAGCCGCAATTCGCACACATGCCGCACCGGCATTGAGGTTTAAGAAGGCCGGTCTCGCAATCGAGTTCTACAAGAGAGCCTTCGGTGCGAAGGAGATCATGCGTTTTGAGAACGAAGGCGGCATCGGGCACGCGGAGCTCGCGATCGGTGATTCGACCATCATGCTGGGCGAAGAATGGCCGGAAGGCGGCCGTTTCAGCGCGGAGACGCTTGGCAATACGCCGATCAGCATCGAGTTGAGCGTTCCCGATGTGGACGCTTTTGTGGAGCACGCGGTCGCTGAAGGCGCAATTGTTGTTCGTCCCGTGCAAGATCAGTTCTACGGATACCGGCAAGGCACTCTGCGCGACCCGTTCGGATATCTGTGGGGCGTCTCGACGATAAAAGAGCACATGTCGGTCGAGGAGATGCATCGCCGTTTCCGGGCCATGCAAAGCGAGCAACCGAAGAAGCCGAAGGTCGACCCTGTCCCAAAAGGGTATCGAACGGTTACGCCCTATCCGGTCGCGCAGAATGCGGACGCGCTGATCGAATTCGTTAAGCGCGCCTTTGGAGCTGAAGAGCGATTCCGCGCCATCGGCCCTGCCGGTGGAATCCATGCAGAGATCCGCATTGGCGATTCCATGCTGATGATGGGTGGCGGTGGTCCCGGACTATCCTGGCGCGGCGAGTCGAGCCCGATGGCCTTCCACATGTATGTTCCCGACTGCGATGCGACCTACAAACGAGCGCTCGAAGCCGGGGGCACGTCGATCGCGGAGCCGGTAGATCAGCCGTATGGTGAACGTTCCGGAGGTGTGAAAGATCCGGCAGGGAATTTCTGGTACATCGCCACGTATAAAGGTGAGAACTACAAGTGGGAAGGAGCGCCCGACGTTCAACCTTATCTACACCCGGTACGCGCGCTGCCCGTGATTGATTTCTTGAAGCGCGCCTTCAGCGCTGAGGAACTCGGCCGCTATGGCACGCCAGATGGGGTGATTCATCACGTGAAGATGAAGGTTGGCAGCTCGCATCTGGAGATGGGGGAAGCGCACGGAATCTATCAACCGATGCCGGGCATGTTCTATCTGTACGTTCCAGATTGCGACGCACTATATCACCGCGCCCTCGCTGCAGGAGCAACATCAATCGCCGAGCCGACCGACCATCCTTATGGCGATCGTAGCGGAGGAGTGAAGGACGCTTTTGGGAATCAGTGGTACGTCGCCACACACATCAAAGATGTAGAGACTTAGGATCCATTGGCGGTAAGGCCGGATTACATGCCATCGTAGTTCGGCCCACCACCGCCTTCCGGCGGGACCCAGGTAATGATCTGGTAGGGATCCATGATGTCGCAGGTCTTGCAATGGACGCAGTTAGCAAAGTTCACGTGAATTTCTTTGCCATTGGGAATGTCTGACGCTTCCACCATCTCGTAAACCTTGGCGGGACAGAAGTGCTGGCAAGGATTGCCATACTCGACCGTGCAGCGCGTGTTGCAAATGTCGGTATCGTGAATGACGAGATGGATGGGCTGATCGTCGTCGTGCTTTGTGCCGGAATGGTAGACGTCGGTCAGTTTGTCGAAGGTCAGCTTACCATCGCCTTTTGCGGCGCCAAGCATGTGCTCGCGGCCGTAGCCGCCAGTCGGCAGGCGATCGATTTTCTCCAGACGCCTGTGACCAGCATGAGCGGTATAGCGTTCGTGCAAACCTCTGCCGAGCGTGACCTGCTGCAGCGCAGCATGGATCATTCCTTCAAACATTCCATGCTCGAAGCCCTGGTGGAAGTTGCGGACCTTCCATAACTCTTCGCGAATCCAGCTCTTGTCGACACGGCTTTGGTAGCTGGAAAGTTGATTCGCGCTGAAGTCGCCGTCTACGAGCGCTTCGTACGCGGACTCTGCGGCGAGCATGCCGCTCTTGATCGCAAGATGAATTCCTTTTAAGCGTTGAGAATTAACAAACCCAGCAGAGTCGCCGGTCAGCATCCAACCATCGCCTGCGAGCGGCGGGATCGCAAACCATCCTCCATACGGCATGGTCTTCGCACCGTAACGAATCATCTTTCCGCCTTCCAGGAGTTGGCGCACGAAGGGGTGCATCTTGAAGGTCTGCATCACGTGATGCGAATCGAGGCGTGGATCCTTGTAGTCGAGTCCCATAACGAAACCGATGGAGACGATGTTGTCTTTGCTGCCGTAAATCCACGAGCCGCCATACTCCTGATTCGTCAGCGGCCATCCTGCGGTGTAGATCACTTCTCCGGGAGCAATGCGGCCCGCGGGCACTTCCCATAATTCCTTCACGCCGACGCCATAGGTCTGGGGATTGCGCTCTTTGTCGAGAGCGAAGCGTCCAATCAGCTGCTTGGTCAGCGATCCGCGTGTGCCCTCGGAGAGAATCGTGATCTTCGCCTTCAAGTCATAACCCGGCTCGAAGTTCGACTTCTGCTGGTTCTGCTTATCGAGTCCTTTATCGTCAGTGCGAACGCCGATGACGCGATCATGCTCAACCAGCAGTTCCGATGCGGCGAATCCAGTGAAGATGGTGATGCCTGCCTGCTCGACCTTTTCTCCAAGCCACTTTACGAATTTGTTAATCGAGATCACGTAATTACCGTGATCGCGCATGGGAGGTGGCGTAATCGGAGATTTAAACTTGGATTTTTCCGTGAGGAAGTAGACCGCTTCTTTGCTGACCTCTGCGTCAATCGGCGCTTCCTTTTCAAAGCCAGGCAACAATTCCCGCATGGAGCGCGGATCAAGCAACGCGCCGGAGAGACAATGCTGTCCTACTTCGCGCGATTTTTCGAGCACATAAATGTTTTCCTTGCTCAGCGGCCAATCCGGGTTCTTCTTATTGTGCTCATCGACGAGCTGTGATAACCGCAGGGCACAAGCCATGCCAGCCGGGCCGCCCCCGACAATCACAACGTCGGCTTCCATTTTGGGACGATCAATAATGGGAAGAGAGGTTCGGAAAATCATTTTGGGAAGCGGTTTTACGCCTTTGCTTTCTTCACTTCCTCGGTGAGTGCGGGCACGATGTCGAAGAGATTGCCGACCACTCCGAAGTCTGCAATTTCGAAGATTGGGGCCTCAGCATCTTTATTTATCGCAATGATACTGCGGGCGCCTTTCATGCCAACGATATGTTGTATTGCGCCGCTGATTCCCAACGCGAGGTAAAGTTTCGGAGCGACGGTCTGCCCTGAGGAACCGATCTGACGGTCCATCGGCAGCCATCCGGAATCACAGATTGGACGCGAAGCTGCGATTTCTCCTCCGAGCGCATCGGCAAGAACCTTCGCGAGTTCAATGTTCTTTTGTTCTTTAATGCCTCGGCCAACCGACACGATGATTTCGGCCTGAGTCAGATCAACCGCCTGCTTTGCTTCTTTGAAGATGTCGAGTGGCTTCACTCGAATTGCTGCGCCATCAACTTGGGTTGCGACTTTCTCGACTGGAGCCGGGTTTGCGCCGATCTCGACCTTGTCACCGCGGTATGAGCCGGCCTGGAAGGTAGCGAAATGTGGCGGATCGCAACTGAACGAGACATCGGCCGCGAATTTGCCCTGAAACATCTGGCGCGTGAAGACAAGCTTTGTCCCGTCTTTGCGATAACCGATTGCGTCGCTGATGAGCGTGCGGCCCAGAGCTGCGGCGAGCTTAGGCGCGAAGTCGCGCACCTGGTATGTGTGCGGCATGAGTACTAACTTCGGCTGCTTCGAAGTGATGAACTGCTTGAGTGCTGCGACATAAGCGTCGGCCGTATAGCGTTCTAGTTGTGGAGACTCGATCGCATACACCTTCGCTACTTTTATTTTTGCGATTTCCTGAGCAATGGGATCAATGCTGCCGCCGACAACTGCCGCTTCCAGCTTCGAGCCGGTTTCAGCTGCGATTGCTTGCGCCGCGGTCAAGGTCTCCAGCGAGACGCGATTCAGTTTGCCTTCACGCTGTTCGACTACGACGAGAAGTGTGTCTGCCATGAACTCCTTTTGCGAAACAGCGGAAGAGCGAACATGAAGGTCACGAAGGATAACCCGCGGTCACGGAGAAGCTTCTTCGTGACCTCATCGTTCTCCTCTGTGGCCTTCGTGTTCGCTCCTGGTTTTACTCTTACTCAAATGCTGCAAACCGAGAGCCAGCAATGCATATGCCCCGAGACTGTCCGGCAGGAGCAGCCATTTGTAGTTTGCTGGCCAGCGGTGCGGCCAGAGGACGAGCAGGAGGGCAGCATGCACAAGGAAGACCGCACCCGCAATGACAAGAATTCGCGCCTTATGCGGTTGGATGGCTTCCCTGGAATCTGCGAATCCTCTCATTCCGTTCTTCTGCTCCGATTCTGAGTCGCAAGCGCAGCACGCGCCTGCGTTCGACGTAGCCCCACAGAACTAGTCCCAAGCCGATCGTTCCCGAAACAGCGCACATCACGCTGAAGAACACGCTTCCGCTGCGCACATCCCAACCAACCCACACCAGAAGCACCCAGGCGTAAATCAACAGAAAGCCGCCTAGCACCATTAGAGTCCGGCTCAGATTCCGCGCGTCGTCGACGCGAGACTCTAGATCCGGTCCAACATAGCCAAGACGGTCATGCGCATGGCGCAGCTGATCGTCGTCGAGAATGCCCTCTTCCAGGCGACTCAACGACTCGCGGGGATAACGTTCAGGATGGACGTCCATCCCAAAGCTATGCCCCATGTGATGGTGCTGCTCTGCCCGATTTGGTTCACTTCCCTTTTCCGGAATCGCCATACATCCTCCTGAAGTATCACCTCGATCCTATTCAGTTCGATGCAGATGGCGCGGGCCGCGATTAAAGTACGCGCACCTCATTCTTGAGTTTATCGACTAATTTCCTGGCCACTTCCGCGGCCGATCCCTCCAGCATCTCGGTTTTCTTCTGCTTCTGCGGAATGTACAGCTTTTCGATTTTTTGCAGATTCGGGCCGAGCGCTTGCTGAATTTCTCCGTGACTCACTTTACGGAGCGGCTTGTTTTTGGCCTGCTTGATGCCGATCAGCGTCGCATACCGCAGTTTATTGATGCCCGATTGAATCGTGAGCACCGCAGGTAATGGCATCTCGAGATGTTGAAAGAATCCAGCTTCGAGCTCGCGTTTGAGACGAATGCCGCCGTCGCTTTTCTCAATGCTCATAATAATCGTTGCATGCGGCCAGCCCAGAATCTCGGCAAGCAGGACTCCCGTCTGTGCGTAACCATAGTCATCCGACTGCAAACCAGTAAAGATCAGGTCGAACTTTTCGTCTTTGATCGAAGCTGCAATAGCCTTCGCGGTATTAAACGAGTCCAGCCCGACAAACTCATTGCCCTCGAGATGAATCGCGCGATCAGCGCCTTTGGCGAGAGCTTCGCGTAGAACCTGCTGCGCGCGCGCCGGGCCGGTGGTGATCACAACCACTTCACCGCCGTGCTTCTCTTTCTGACGCAACGCCTCCTCTAAGGCGTAAGCATCAGGCTCATTGACCTCATAAGAGACGTCTTCCCGGATCCAGGTGCCGCTCTCATTCAGCTTGAGAGGCGCGTCCTTCTGCGGTACCTGCTTCATGCAGACCAGAATCTTCATAACCTTTTGAGCAAACTGGTGAGTATAAATGAGAAGACGCTGGCCTGTTTGTGATTCCGACCGAAGGGAGGAATCCCTACGGACTCCAAAACTGCGTACCGAACGCTACTCGAAATTGGAAACAGTAATGTAGACATTCCTCGGCGGAGGTTCGGAATGGCAAACGCTTACATTTCCTATTCCAAGAACGCCACAGATTGAACGCCGGCGACTTCGAAGCGCTTGCGGCAGCGCATGTTCTTGCATGCGACCATGTCGTCTTTGCGGACCATGTACGACCGCGCTTTCGCAAACTTGGCGCGATCGCGCTCATCCGCACGCGGTGGAAGCTGGCGCTTTTTAGTGCGTACTAGCCACGAGAGCTCGTAATCCCCAGGCTGGCGGCAATGGGGGCAGGTGAGATTGTGGGAGCGCTTCTGGTCCTTCTCATCGAACATCTCGCGTTCTTCCACAAGCCCTCCGGTGCGTCCGGCAACAGGCGATTATTGCATAATGCCAGAGTTCCGTAGGCAGGCGGCGCAGCGATGGCAACGCGGAAAAAGAAGAAGAAATTCAGCGCGACGAAAGCGGTGAAGTCCATGGCAAGAGAAATGATCGGCTCGCCGCCGCCCGTGCAGAGAATCCCGACGCTTAAGGAGTCGCGCAAAGAATCCAAGCACAAGCAGACTCTGAGCAAGCTGCTCTCGGAAGAATGATTGCTGAGGGCGCTTAGGAATTTTCAGCGTAGGCCACGAGCGCGAACAGGTTCGTTCAGGTTCTCGCGAGGACTCAAAATTTAACCGAACACCAGGGAATTTTCCGATTCCATGTTTACCTGCAGGCGGATGCGCGAGCCGTTGCGGCGCAGCTCTCCCGCCCGTAGATCCACTTCGAAAGTCCCAAAGCGGAACGTGGGCAACTCGTTCGCGCTGGTTACCGCCATTGTCACCCCACAAAGAAGCAGACTCTAACACCGTCCCATTGGATTCGGCCAAGTGACCGAAGCTTCCAAGTTTTTGACGTTGAGCAAGTTATCTCGTTACCCAAATTTAGGTTGACGGTGATTGCCCCGCCATTGAGGTACCCACCGCCGGGATCGATCTTGAGCACGCCGACGAGGTGCTTGTTGTGGCAAATCGATTCCATCTTTTATTTCTCGTTCCACTGACGGCGCTCTCTGTCGGGCTCATTCCGGCAGAGAGCAGTCCCTAAACATCTACGTTTACAACCAGGCGCGAGTTCCAGGTGCAGTTCTGGTTCAGGCAGAACAGAAAGCGTCGCGGCTCTTTCATCTTTCAGGCTTGCACGCAAACTGGGTGAACTGCTCAATCGCCGGCAGCCCTGGGACGAATTGCACCGGTCTGCCCGAAATGGGGGATGCGATCGTTCAAATTGTGCCCGGAACACAGAGGCTTAAGGACGATGTCTTTGGCGCTGCGTTTCTCGGAAGAGACGGCATCGGACAGTACACAGACGTTTACTACGACAGACTTGAGGAGCTCCGCCATGACTGGGGGGTACCGCCTGATCTTGTGTTAGCCCATGTAATGGCCCACGAGATCGGCCACGTGCTGCTGGGCCTGAATTCCCATTCCAGTATGGGAATCATGCGCGGCTATTGGCAGGCGGAGGAAGTAAGCGCCCTGGAACGTGGCCGGCTTCTCTTCTCCTCCCAGCAATCAAGAGCAATGAGGGAACGGCTGCAGGCGATCTCCGCAAGAACGATGGCCTCGGCTGCCGAAAGCTCCGGCATAGCAGGCCGTCCCGACACACGGTAGGTTCTCTTTAACTGTCATTCTGAGCCCGATGTTGGCCGCAGAATCCTCCGCCATGCGCAGGGCTTGATTGCTGCCGGTAAGGCTCTTTCACCAGGAACCCGCTTGACGCTCCTGCGCGACTCCGTGTCTCCGTGGTGAAAACATTTTTCTGGACATACCCTCTCGTACCTGTTGAACCCACCCAAGCAGCTCGTCCACGCCCATGAAGTTCAAAATGCGATCCCGCGGGATTCCCGCCTGTAGCGCAGCTGCGGCCGAGTATTCCATAAATGCCAGCTGGCCTGGTCCATGAGAGTCGGTGCCCAGCGAAATGCGGCAGCCTGCTTTCCGCGCGATGTGCAGCAGGTCAACGTTGAGGTCCTGTCGGTCAGGATAGCCGTCGATCTCGACCGCTTTGTCCAGCCGCGCAGCTTCGTCAAAGACATCCTCCCACTCGGCCGTGAGTCCAAGGCGAAAGTTGTAAACCCGGCCACGCGGATGACCAAGGATCTGGATCGCCGGATTGCGCAGCGCAGCGATGTACCGCGCCGTCCGATCTTCCTTCGTGCGCAGCGAGGAGTGAAAACATCCCAGGACTATATCCAAATGGGGAAAGCACGATTGTTCCATATCGCCTTCGCCCCGCGGATTCAGGTTCAATTCAATCGACCGCAGCACGACGAACTTGCGCCCGCTCCTCCGGAACCCTTCGTTGACCTCGGCGATTTCCTCCTCCTGACGCCGAAGTTGCACCTCATCGATGCCCCCGGCGATCTTCAGTCCCTTGGAATGATCGGTGATCGCGATGTATTCGTATCCGCGCTCCAGAGCCGCAGCCGCCATCTCGGCGATGGTCCCCTCGCCGTCGCTCCAAGTGGTATGCATCTGCAGGTCGCCTTTGATTAGGCCATCGGTAGTATCTCCACGGGGGTTTCCGAGCGATTTCCCAACACGGCTCGGGGTTTTGCGCCTTGGTGAATTGCCGGTCGAAGCCGAAAGATTTTGCGGAAGCCAACCCGGATTAGAGATCAAGATAGCCCGAGCTTCCGTCAATGTGAGAAATCCGCGACGAATATCCGGCGCCTCTGGAACCTCCGGCGACTCCTCGATCCATCCCGAAATGAGACGTGCAATATAAGGACCCACAGCGGTTAATTCGGTGAGAGATCGTCCCTGCTGATGAATATCAGCAGCCTCCTCGCCCCAGAACAATGCCCGCCGCGAAGCCCGCCGCAACGCCTTCTGCGCCGGCATCTTCGCCGTCAGAGCCTCTTGCGCCAGCAGCTCTGCGATGTCGGCATTCGTAATCGTCTTTGCTCCAGGTCTCGACATTCGGAAGCGTCCCGAATCGTGAGATGCCAAATGGCACTACGGAGGAAAGAGCTCAGCAGAACCGCATTGCGCAACCGCGAAGAGTAAGCTCAGCAGAATCGCATGGCGCAACCGCGAAGAGTAGAAGAGTAAAGGAGAACCGGCCGCCCCCGGCCGTGTGTTTCCTTCGGTCTTCCATGCTGCCGGGGCTTCAGGACAACGTTTCCGATACTGGCATGACTACGATTTTCGAGAATAGAAATGCTGCATAGCAGTTCCAAACAAACCCACGGCCGGGGCGGCCGGTTCTCCTTGACTGCTCCGCTACAACTGCCTTCGTTCCCCAGTGGTGCTCGTCAGCTCTCTGATCGGCCTTATTTCGATGCTGCCGACATGCGCTGGCGGAATTTCTGAGGCGATCTGAATCGCTTCGTCGATGTCTTTGGCGTCGATTAAGTAGAAACCCGCCAGACACTCCTTCGTTTCCGTGAAGGGACCATCGATAACCGAGACCCTTCCCTGGCGAACACGCACTGTCTTGGCAGTGCGGACGGGCTGAAGCGCCTCCGAGGCGAGACATCGACCGGCGTTTCGCAGCGCTTGATCGTAAGCCATACACTCGTCATCCGTCATGGCCCCGACATGTTTCTCCTCACCGTAGACAAGGCAAACGAATTTCAAGCTCCATTCCTCCGGGTGTGTAGCTGCAACGTCTAAGCGTCGAAGCTCGGACTCAATCATTGAATACCACAAAAGTCTTAAAACGGCGCGCCCGGGCGCCCCGCCCAGCCTTACGAAACTGCCTGAGCCTCCCATAGCCTCGGCAAGAACGCCCAGCACTCGGTTACCTACAACTTTTTTCCAGCAAGCTTGTCAGTCAAGCTTCTGAAACCGCGAGCGTTATGCGTTTAGGAGCAATCAAGCTTCAGTTAAGTCTGAATCTATTGGACCGGATCACAATCCAAGTTAGGTTCGATATGTTCGATATAACGTGGGTCGAGAAAAAAGCTGCTTTCGTCATTCAACGCCACGTCGATTTTGCCCTGTGCCGAACGTTGTACTGATAACGGACTGCAGTTTGGGAGAGGAAGATCTGAAAATGGGATGGGTGGGAGAAGTGCATAACTTAGATAGGACCAGAGGTTGGACCGAAGCTGTCGCCGCCTATACAACCGAGACCGATTTTTGTCGGCTATTTAAAGATGATATGCGCGGATTGTACGCGCTATCGCTGCTTCTGACCGCGGAGGCCGGGCTGGCAGAGCGATGCTTCGTCGCAGGGCTGGACGATTGCATCAAGGGAAATCCAGTATTCAAGGATTGGGCGTACGCCTGGAGCCGCCGGGCGATCATCACGAACGCGATCCGCACCGTCTTTTCTCCAGGTGGAGCGGAACTGCAAGCTTCCACTCCGCCCACAAACGGTGACTGGAATTTCATTGCGGACAGTCCGCTTGCGGCAGTCATTCGACTCGATGCGCTGGAGCGCTTTGTATTCGTCATGTCACTGCTGGAGGGCTATTCAGACCATGAATGTGCCGTTCTGCTGAACCGGTCGCGGTCGGGAATCATGGCAGCGCGAACTCAGGCGCTGAAGCATCTCGGGGATCTTGATGGCTCAATTCAAATGCTTTATGGGAGGAAACCAGTCCGTGCAATATCTGCTGCTGATTTATGAAAACGAAAAGCGCTTCAGTCATGGCTATGACAAGGCTGAAATCAACGAGTATCAGGCATTCGGCAAGGAGTTCGGCAAGAACATAAAAGGTGGCAATGCTCTGCAGCCGACGAACACGGCCAAGACGGTTCGCGTGCGAAACGGCAAAACTGCGAACACTGATGGACCATTCGCCGAAACTAAAGAGCAGTTAGGCGGCTTCTATCTGATTGAGGCAAAGGACATCAACCAGGCTACGCAGATAGCAGCCAAGATTCCGGGGGCGCGTTTCGGCTCGATTGAAGTCAGGCCGATCATGACATTTTCAGAATAGTGCTCGTTCCTCGCCCAGCTTCGCAGTGCTGAGCATCCGTGAAGACCGGGATGATGATCCCATTAAGGACTGGTCCTTTATGAAGCCGACACTGTTTCTGCGAATCGCTTCTCTTCTGACCCTGATTCACTGCATCCTGCATACCATAGGCGGAGTTCTTGCCGGGCCCAAGCACGGAGCTGAGGAAGCTTCCGTAATTGAAACCATGAAACCTCGCCGCTTTGACGTAATGGGCTCCATGCGAAGCTACTGGGATTTCTTTTTCGGCTATGGCCTCTTTATCACCCTCGCGCTGTTGGTTCAGGCTGTCCTGTTTTGGCAGCTGGCACGAGTGATGAAGACGAACTCTGCTTTAGCCAAGCCGGGTTGTGGTTCTGTTTCTGTGTAACTACATCGTCATGGCAGTGATCTCATGGAAATTGTTTTTCATAGCTCCCGCCGTTACGGAATTGCTCATCGCACTCCAAGCTGCTTGAGTTTCTGCTCCGCGCTGTCCTTGATTGCGGTCTTTCGTTGCTGATCGTCAACAGTGTCTGAAGCTAACAATTGCAGAGCTTTTTTTGCATTCTCTTGTGCCGGTTGCTTCTGTCCGTCAGCAACATATGCATCACTGAGGCTGTCGTAAACGTTCGGAGATTTTGGAAATGCCTTCACGTTCAAGTTAAAAATCTCGATTGCACTCTTTACATCACCTGATTGCATGTGCTCATAGCCAATGAAATTGACTGTGGCCTCGTCGAACAGCATGGCATTGGGATCCTGCTTACGCGCCTCCGACAACCGCTGCTCGACTTTCGCGGCGCCGCTAGGCTGATCAATATCATCAAGAACGCGGATGTTCTCTGGCATTGTCACTGCTTCTTTCCGCGCCGGCGGCTTTCTTGCAGTCGAGGTCAATGTGGTTACGTACCAATCCACTATTTGCTTCGGCAGATCGGGATGTACTGGAAAGATGTCAGCACCATGTCCCCCAGTTGGATAACTCACCAGTTTCTTATTGGGATTAGCGGTGAGGCTGTAGATCCACTGGATGGCTGTGATGCTCGGCTTGAACTCGTCATCATCGGCATAGGCTAAAAACACCGGCACTGTTTGGTCATTGCGGAGAAAGTTGCGGCCGTTGAGATCGGTGTTTCCGGAGAGCAGCACGAGCGACTTCACCTCTGCGTGCCGTCGCGCTGTTTGAACCGAATTGTTGACGCCGCAGCTGGCGCCACCCACGCCGATCGTGTCTCGCTTCACCCCCGGCTGCGACTGCAGATATTGCAATGCAAGATCGATGTCGTTGGGCCATTTGGCTTGAAGCTCTTGTACTTGCTGCGGTGTGGCTTTGTCGAAACGCACACCGCCGCTTTCTCCAAAGCCGCGGTAATCCAACGTAAGGACATTGATTCCGGAAGTCGCCAGCTGCTGCGCCAGTCCGTCCCAAACCTTTCGTTGGCGGTTGCACTGATGCAAGAGCAAAACTCCGGGTCCGGGCTTGTCAGCGCCGAAGTATGTTGCTTTGAGCTTCGTACCGTCCTGCGCGGTGAGGTCAACAACGCGCTGCGCTGCGAATACTCGCGGGGCAACTACGGTTGCAAAGAATAAGGTCAGGAACAGAGTAAATAAAATCCGTTTGCGTCCCATGCGCGCACCTCCTGCGAAGCCAACATGATACATAGTTCAACCTTGCGGTATGGCAGCCTTGCTATTCGGCATTGCGGTCGTGAGCGACAAAGTCTTTGCGCTTCCTCAAAGTGTGATCCCCTAAATTCGCTTGTTCTCGTGCGAGGATAGAGAAATGCAAAATCCGCTTGCCACATTTGTGAGCTCATCGATATTACCGATTGTGCTGCTCGGTAACGTGTTTCCACAGCAAACGGCTGCGAAGAATTCTCCACCAGCTCCTGCGACCACGACGAAGAGGGCTACTGCGAAACGTACTCCGGCTCCGCCAGCCAAGCCTAAGCCGGTTGCTCTCAGCACGCAGCAGGACAAAATCAGCTATGCGATCGGTATGAGTATGGCGAAGAGTGTTCAGAGACAATCGCTGCAAGTGGAACCAGACATTGTCGCTAAAGGATTGAAAGATGTCCTCAGTGGGAACAAGCCGCTGCTCTCCGACGACGAAGCCATGGCTACCCTGACGACACTGCAAAATGGCATGCGCGCCAAACAGCAGGAGAAGGCGCAGCAGCTTGGGCTAGCCAATAAGAAAGAAGGAGAGGAATTCCTCGCTGCAAACAAGAGCAAAGAAGGCGTGGTCACGCTGCCGAGCGGCCTGCAATACAAGGTTCTAAAAGAGGGCACTGGACCCAAGCCATCCGCCACTGACTCCGTGGCCTGCAATTACCGCGGCACGCTGATCAATGGCACTGAATTTGACAGCTCCTATAAGCGCGGACAACCAGCAACCTTTGCCGTGAATGGAGTTATAAAAGGATGGACGGAGGCGCTTCAATTGATGCCAGTCGGATCAAAGTGGCAACTCTTTATTCCCGCGGATCTGGCATACGGCGAACGAGGCGCCGGCGCTGACATCGGACCCAACTCCACGCTCATCTTTGAAGTCGAGCTATTGTCGATCCAAGCTAAAGGAAAGTGATAGCGGCCTTTCGTCGTTTCTAGTGAAGCCGTCTTATGCCGCTTCCGACTCCTCATCCGGAATCGCGTAAAGGCGGATCTGAAAATCTTTGTCTTCGAGACGTGGAATTGCCTTTACCAGCTCAAAAGAGACGGAATGACCGCACTTCATGCAAGGAGGAAAGGTTTCCTTACTCAGAAGTGTGACTTCGTGGGGCTTCCGGTGAGCAGAATGGTAGACACGATAAATTCCGCTTTTAGGAATCGTGTCCCCAACCCTGAAAACCGGCTGCTCTGGACTGTCATATTGGTCGGCAGTCGTCATTACGTAAAGCTTACTGCTGGTACTGCACATAAGGACACATTCGGCCAGATACAACAATAGATGCCAATCCATTCAGACCGGTTGGCGTAAGAGTCTGCATTGCTTGCAATTTGTTGATTTTGCGCTAAGTGCGATTCGGCGCGAGCGACGAGATCCATTGTCATTGACCGTCCTTCGTGGGAAGCACATAATGTGAGCCCTCTCCGAGACCTCAGGCATCCCGGCGCCTTCCCAATAGCGCGGGACCAGTGCGATCGATGCAGCAAAAGGAGGAAATATGTCGGAGCAGAACAAAGCTCTTGTGCGGCGGATCATTGTAGAAATCGTTAACCAAGGCGATTTGGAGCTCGTCAACCAACTGATCTCTCTCGAATACGCTTACTTCGAGCCTACGGTGGGAGCCATGCGGGGCCGCGAGGGCTACAGAGGAATTGTCAGCACTTACCGAAACGCCTTTCCCGATTTAAAACTGACGATTGACGAGCAGATCGCGGAAACTGATACGGTGGTCACCCGTTGGAGAGGCGAAGGCACGCATCGTGGGGAACTGATGGGAGTAGCTCCGACCGGGAAGCGCGTCTCGGTACAGGGCGTCGTGATCAGCCGGATTAAAAACGGACAACTCGTTGATGACTTCGGATGCTACGACGTGCTCGGAATGCTGCGGCAACTCGGTGTCGCGCCGGCGCTGGCTAAAGCCGCAGCATAGGGCAATTCCGAGACTCACTCAGTACGCAACGCCTGGATCACGTCGACGCGAGCTGCGCGCATCGCGGGAATCATCGACGCCGTTACAGCGGCAACCAGCAGCACCAGCGCGGACCCGACTAGCGGCAGCGCTCCTGGCAACTTGACGCCGCCTATAAAGGAGCCGGCGAGCTTGGCTAGCCAGAACCCTCCCGCCAGACCGAGCGCAAGGCCGCCTGCGGCCATTACGGCGCCTTCAGTAATCACGCGCACAAGGAGATCCTGCGGCGCCGCGCCCACTGCCAGACGGATTCCAAATTCCCTTGTGCGGCCGCTGACTGAGAATGCGAGCACGCCAGCCACACCAACAATGGCGATCAGCAGTGCTACGCCGGCGAAGACGGTGGAGATGAGGACGTTGAGCCGCTCCGGAGAGAGCACCTCTGTACGGATGTCTTCCAGAGTCTGCGCGCGTTCGACGGGTTGATCGGCGGACAGATTGTGGATGATACGCGTAACCGGCTGAACCAGAGCGTACGGATCAGAGCGCACCTCGATCAGAAGACGTCCCGCCATAAATGCCTGCTCCTGACCCGCCGGATGATAGACCGACATGATCGGGCGGGGAACAAAATCTTCATTATCGAGATCCGGAACAATGCCGACGATGCGACGCGAAGCCAGCGTAAATCCGGGAGCGAACTTCAGGCCGGGATCGGTCCACGTTACATAGTGGTTTAGCGCGTTCCCATCTTGGAACATCTGGTCCGCCACGCTCTGGCTCACAATAGCGACGGGCTCGCTGTCGATGCGGTCCACATCGGTGAAGTCGCGTCCTGCAATCAGCGGTAGGCCGAGTGTCGCAAAGAATCCGGGTGAGACAGTCCGCAGGTTCGCGCGCGGATATTTCTGGTCTGCACCGGCAGGGTGGTTGTCGGTCAGGAATTCCAGGGAGAATTCGCCGAGATCGCGCCATGGAACAGTCGTGGTGAGAGCAACGTTCAAAACGCTCGGCAAGTCGCGGATCTGCCGCATCGCTTCGCGGTAATAGTCCATTACCTGAGCGGTCGTTTTTTCGTCGCGGATCACCGGCACGTTTACGGCGAGAATGTGGCGCGTCTCAAAAGCGGCGCGGACAGACTCGAGCGAGAGCAGAGTATTGACCGTCGCCGCGGATGCTGCCATGAGTACGAAGCACGCTGCCACTTGTACCAAAACGAAAACTTTCAGCCTGCTGTTGGTGGTGCCCGTAATTCGCAAGCTCCCGGCGGCCAGCCCGAGTCCCTGGGGAACCCGCGACGACGGCAGCCGCGGGACGAATGCCAGCAGGGTTGCGGCGAGAACAGCCAGTCCAGCACCCACCCAGAGCATGCTCGAATCAATGGTGAGATCGAGCGCGCGAACCGAGAACCGGGATGCGTATTGCGCAAGGACAGCCACGAGCGGCCTGGCTATGAAAATGCCCAGGGTCGCGCCTGCGACGCACAGCAGCAGGCTCTCGGCCAACAGAAGACGGCGCAAGTCGAGTGTGCTGGCTCCGAGCGCTGCGCGCATGGCGAGTTCATTTTCCCGGCGCACAGTGCGCGCCAGAATCAGATTCGCGACATTCGAACAGGCGATGATGAAGACCAGCACCGATGCGGCCATGAGCACAAGCAATATGGTCCGTGCTCCGGAAGTAAGCTGGTCGCGCAATCGCGTCGCGCTGATCTGAAAGTCCCGCCTGGATGGATAAGCTTCCGGATGCTCCCGCTTCATGCTCTTGTACACGGAATCCAGCTCTGCGCGAGCTTCGTCCAAAGTGGCACCCGGTTTCAGGCGCCCAAACAGTTCAGTCATGCGATGGATTCGCCCGGTGACCATCGTCGCCGAAAGATGATGAGCGCTGGTGACGATGTTGCCAATGATCTCGGTGTCCTGCGGATAAGGAACACACGGCTCCAAAACGCCGACGACCGTAGCGTTGCGCGAATCAATGAATGAGCTCAGCCGGACGGTTTTCCCGATTACGGAAGAATCACGATTCAGGGTTGTGGACCAGAAACGATGCGTCAGTACGACAGCGCCGGCGGCGTTCGGTCCATCGTCGCTCGTGTCCAGCAGCCGGCCCAGAATCGGACGTAATCCCATCGCCTGAAAATACGAGCCTCCAACTACGCCGGCCCGAACTGTGCGTGGCTCTCCAAGTCCGACCAGAGTAAATCCGATGGTGGAGAAGTCGCCGAAGGAGTGCAGCGTCTTCACACGCGAAGTCAAGTCATCGATTTCCGGAACCGAGAACCAGGCGTTTTTTCCGTCCACGCTTTGCCGGATGTAAATGAGGCGGCTTTCGTCGCGGTTAACCAGGGGTCTTAGCAGTACGCCGCGCAGCAGAGTAAACATTGCGGCGTTAGCCCCGATTCCAAGTGCCAGGGTCAGAATCACCGAGAGCGTCAGACCCTTGGCACGGCTCAGCGACCGCGCAGCCAACTTCAGATCTCGGAAGAAGCTCGCGACGCTCTGAACCATGGCAATTCTCCTTGGAACATTTCAGGCAAATCGCCGACCGCTGCTATGGAGTTGGAAATAAAGATGATTAGGTAGCATTTGATGGTAGCGCGTGTTCGCTTCCGGAACTCTCGCGTTCAGAACCGGACGTATCCCACGCCGGGGATTCGCGTGAAGCTCGCCTTCGCCCCTCCCATTTGCGCGTCGCGCTTAGTGTGTTCGCCAAGATCATCTTCGACCGACGTCAGGTCGCAACACGAGCGCCCGCCGACAGAGTTGTGAACGCTGGACAGGGACGGTAACGCGCGTTCTTCTTCTACTCACGAGTACCTGAAGAAGGTTATCCGAACGGCTGGAAAATCCTCTAGTGCCGGCCGTGTTCGTGCTCACGATGCTCGGCTTGCTCGTGCCGCCAGTGCCAATACTGTTTCTGTTGGTCGCGGTTTAGTTTTTGCAAGTCGCGATACTGGCGGTGATTGTCGACGTAGTACCGGTTGTAGTAAGCCTGTTCGCCGGGATTCCAGTAGTGATAGTCGTTGTAATAAGGATCATAGTAGCGGTTGTTGGCCGAATCGTAATACCGGTATCCATATCCCCGATTCTCCGCACATCCGGCAGTTACTACGGGAAGCGCAAATACGGCGAGCAGAAGGAATGATCTGAGATTCTGGCTCAGGCGTTTCATAGGGTTTATTCCATGGGAACTAATATGTTAGATGCTCTGATTGCCGCACATGTTCTCCCTCATCGGGAGCTCGGAAAGAGACGCTGCTCTCATCAATTGGAGAGCAGCTCTGCTGGCTATGAGGTTCGGTTAGGCCCGCGCCCTTTGTGGCTTTTTCTTGGCGACAGCAGCGATGTTCTGAGCTTGCTTCTTCGCAGTCTTAGCTTTTGACTCCTTAGATTCAATCTGAGCAAGACTCAGTCGAATCCTCTCCATCAGGTCTGGAATGTTCCTCACAGGTTCTCGGAGCGGGGCGGGTGTCTCAGGCTCGACTTGGCTCAACTGTGCTTCGATGATCTTTTGTATGCGTTCCTGATAGAGATCTTTGAACTGATCAGGCTCGAATGCTCCCGAATAACCTTGCATCAGGGCAACAGCCATCGACAATTCTTTTTCGCTGAACTTGTTTTCCAGCGCCAGATGCGGTGCGGGTCGCACTTCATTGGCATAGAACATGGTGTGCGCAACCAAACAGTCCTTCGCAGGCCGCAGGATCAGCATGTGTTCGCGGCGATGCATCCCAATTCGGGCAATTCCGAAGCACTCCTCTCGGCGCATCGCTTCGAGCAGCAGGCCGTACACCTTTTCGGCGCCGGGATCAGCAGCAACGTAATACGAACGCTCGAAGTAGATCGGGTCTACGTCTCTTCCCTTCACGAAGTGGAAGAGTTCAATCGTGTCGGAGGTCTCAACCTCTGCTGCCTTAATCTCCTGCGGATCAATGGCGGCGAATTCGTTCGGCGCGAACTCATATCCCTTGAACAGTTCGTCTGGCCGGATCTCCTCGCCAGTCGCTTCGGATTGCAGGACCTGTCGAACAGGGGCGTATTCATGCGAAGTGGTCTCGCCAGAAGCGAGCCGATAGTCACTTCCGTCGCTTGCGCGTTCATCTCTGTCATCCATGTAGGAACTTTCGTCGTCCGCTTCGCTCGCGAATGAAGGAAACGATGCAGTTGGTAAGAACGGCTTTGCCGGCTTGCGATGAAGACGCCGAAACCTTGTCGTTTTAGTCCGAGCCGCTACCAAAAGACGAACGGGCATTACCACAAGTCCGAAATGAAGATGTCCACTCCAAACTGCAGACACGTCAATCTCCTTCTGTTTGGGATGCAGGGATGGGGAATTGCAGGGCTGCTGGATGGCGTCGTTCCACTGAAGCTCTACATTTCTTCAGACAGCAGCTTGCCCTGCGGCTTCTTCATTTTCATGGCAGAGGGGCTGAAACATGCTCGTGAATAATCAGCCAGTTCTCTCCGCTTCGCGACCACACAACTGTCCAACGCCACGTGCCTTTTTGCTCCGATCCATTCTTTGGAACCAGGTCAGTGTCGATGGTCGAGGTTGCCCAAGTATAGTTGCCCAGGCGATGAACACGGGCATCAGCATTGACTCTGAACTTGGCAGATTGGAAATTAGCCAGCACTTTCTTTACGCCTTCGTTGTATTGCGCCCAGCCGTCATACTTCACCGGCGTCACATCGAAGAAGACGCAATCGGCTCCTTTGGCATAAAAGGGAGCCGCATTTGCCGGATCGCCTGAACCCCATGCGTCCCAGATACGCTGCATGAGCGCCTTGAAGTTCGCTTCCGAAGATGCCGACTTTGCAGCTTGAGAGTGGCCGACTTGAGCGGCTGACAAGATGACAGCAAGAACGACGAGAATTGGGCGGCTTCGTCTCATCTCTTCACTCCTGTTCGTTTGATGTTCCAGTGTTCAGCATGCGCCGGAGCGCAGTGTAATTGCGGAGCGGTACGATATCAGCTTCCTGAGTCACAGTACGCCGACTTTGGTCAGGCTCAGGCCGATCTGGTTTGCCGAAAAGAGACAAGCTCCCATTCCCCATTCGGAACCGATGTCTGATGACGAAGAATGTATAGGTTGCCATCATCGGCTCGCAGTTTGAAGAACTGGTGCTCAGGGCCGTACCACTGATCGACGACTTCCTCGACCAGATATTCGCGATCGCGTAGTTGGAAGCGGACCGGCTTCTCGTCCGCTTTGCGACCTGAGTAACACTGGACCTGCATCTTCATTTGCCTGCAACTTCTACTTGGACAGAATCTACTTAGTTTATGCTCGTCGAGCCAGTCTCCGCAGCCGCGTTCTTGACGTACTTGTCAAACCAGTTCAGCATCTCCCACTGGACATGCTCGACCGACTCGAGGCCAACATAGCCGTGAGCTTCATACGGCAGCGTCACGTAGCGCACGGTTGCGCCGTTGCCTTTTAGCGCCTGGTACATGCGCTCGCTCTGAATTGGGAATGTGCCGGGATTATCGTCGGCTTGACCATGAATCAGCAGAATCGGATTCCTGATCTTGTCAGCGAAGGCGAATGGCGAAACCTTCATGTACATCTCGGGCGCCTCCCAGAAAGTGCGCCGCTCACTCTGGAACCCAAAGGGCGTGAGCGTGCGATTGTAGGCGCCACTGCGAGCCACGCCGGCGCGGAAGAGGTCTGAATGCGCGAGCAGATTCGCGGTCATAAAGGCGCCGTAGCTATGACCGCCAAGTCCCACGCGTTTGGGATCGGTAACTCCCATTTCGGTCGCCTTCTGGATCGCCGCCTTTGCGCTGGCAACGATTTGCTGGACGTAAGTATCGTTCATCGTCTCCGGATCACCGACTACAGGCATCGTAGCGTTATCAAGAACGGCGTATCCCTGCGTGACCAGGAACAGCTCTGAGATTCCGCCAATCGTTACGAACCGATATTGCGAACCGGAGACCTGGCTGGCGGTGGCAGCGTCGGAATATTCCAGCGGGTACGCCCAAACAATGGTCGGCAGCCGCTCGCCTTCCTTATAGCTGGCGGGCAGGTAGAGCTCGAAGGAAAGCTGGACGCCGTCGTCGCGCTTGTAGGTGACCAGTTGTTTCCTGATTCCCCGAAGCCCAGGCGCTGGATCGGGAAAATGCGTCATCGCGATCTTCTGATCGGAATTCTGTTGGCTGCGGATGTAAAGGTTCGGAGGATCGTCGGGAGTTTCAAAACGGGTAATGAAGCGCGAACCATCGTCGCTGAGTATTGCAACGAAGTTTTCGTAGGTCTTGTCGGCAGCACGGAACAGCCGCGCTGACTGCTGGCTGGTCAGATCAAAGCGATCGAGGAAGGGGAAGTCGCCCTTCGGCGATGCTCCATCGCCTTCGAGGAATATGTAATTGTCGTGCTGCAAAATCACGCGCTGTCCGTTGGGCAGCATGCGCAGCACAGGGTTACCGGGATCGCCATAGCGGTCGCGAATCGAGCGTTCCCACACCAGCTTCGCTTGCTGTCCCGGCTGATCGAGATGGATTTCGAAGGTGCGGATCCAGCGCCGGTCGCGATCGTAGTCATGCACGAAAGCCCAGTCACCCGTCTCGCCGAAGACGATCGGACGGGAACGAAATCCGCCGCCCTGGTAACGGTATTGCAACTTGACCAGCTCAACCGGCTCACCATGGAAAGGCGCAGCCAGAATAAACACACGATCGCGGAACGCTGCCTTCTTCTTTGGATTGCCATCATCGAGCGCCTCGGCCCATAACAGCGTAGCCGGCTTGGTTGCGACCCAAGTCCAATCGCGCGGGCCAGTGAGTACGCCTTCGATGGGAACCTGCTCTTCCGTCGGCAGGCTGGCGATCTTGTGTTCAAGAGTTCCCGTTTTGCTCCATACCTCAACCTCCTTGGCAAATCCAAACACCGGCAGCAGGTAGCTATAGGGACGCACGACGCGAGCGACCAAAATGTGCTCTGCGTCAGGGGAAGGCTCAACGGTGTCGAAGATAGCCGGCGTCCCGATATTCGTAACCTTGCCGGTCTGGGTATCTACAGTCGCGAGCTGCGAGGTGACGTAGTAGTCGAACAACCCCTCATCGTGCGGGCTCTGCAGCAGGTCTTCGAAGGTGCGCACAGGTCCAGGTTTACCGGAGCTCTCCTGCAAGTTAGGGCCAGTGGGAACGGCAATGGCTTTGGGCGCATTGCCGCGCAGCGCCGGGACGAGCTGGACGAGTAGGGAACGGCTGCCGGTGCTCCACTGTACTGGCGTGCCATACGTCGAGTTGATTTTCAAATTGGGAAAGCGGTGAGCCGCTCCGGTAGCGGCATCAGCGATCCACAGTTCTGTCGCGTTCTGCGTCGTGTTGGTGAAGACGACGTGCTTGCCATCAGGCGCCCACTCCGGAACGCTCAGCCAAGCATTCGACGGCGTCTCGATTTTGGTTTGCTTGCCGCTGGCAATGTCGACCAGGCGCAGACCAACATGATGCGCCGGATGGTGACGTCCATTGGTGGCAGGGTTGATCCGCAGTCCACCAATGCGGAGCATGGGCTGGGCAAGATCGGAGACTGGCGGGTGCCGAAGACTGTCGATAACCAGTACGCGGTCATGGGTTGGGCTAACGATGGTCGTAGGCGGCGCGGGCGACTCGAGTACATCGGCAATAACCTTCGGCGGCTTCTGGTAATGGAAGCTCGTGGGTTGAGTACGCTGGGGAACGTCGGCAGCGAAGGCAGCAACGCAAAGACAGCTAAGCAGGACAGAGAGGTCGCGCAAAAAGGATGAGTGTCGAGTCATGGCAGCTCCGGCTGGATGAAATCTGAACGGAAGAGGATAGCACCGAGTAACAGATGATTCGCTGTGGCGCTGGACGAAGTAGCGGCTGCTGAACATGGGTGGGGATTGTGTGCCTGGCGCATTGGGCAAAGCAAAACAAAAGATCCTTCGACTCCGGCGTCCCCCGCGCCCGCCCCATCGAGCGCAACCGCAGCGCTCGGCGGGGTCCCCGGAAACGCGCGGGTCCCTCCTGCGCTCAGGATGCTCGGATTTGTTGGTGCTTTGGAAGTGTTGGAACGCGCTGCTTTGGAAAATTGTGGGCGGTTAGTCGGCTATTCAGAAATGGGAATTTTATGATGCAAGTTCCGAGTTGCCCCTCACTCACCAACGACTTACGAAATTCTCAGGACTGGCGAGCGCTAGCGCAACGTCATGCCGTCCCGTTTGCTTGTCGACGTCCCGCGACATCACTCGCTGCGTAGAACCGTCGCTGGTTGTACGCGCGAGGCGCGCCACGCCGGTAGCAGGCACGCCGTAGTTGCAACCGTGAACAGGAGTCCGATGACACCGGCGAACACGGCAGGGTCGAGCGGCTTCGTGGCATACAAGCTGGAGCGGATCAGTTGCGCGGCGGCGATGGCGAGGAGCGAGCCTGCTACAGCCCCGCCAATGGCGGGAGGAAGCCCGTCCAGGAGCATCAGATGCAGGACGTGTTCTCGTTGCGCCCCGAGTGCCAGCCGGATACCGATCTCCGTGCGTCGCTGCGTCGCCAAGTATGCGAGCACGCCGAACAGACCCACCGCAGCCAGCAACAGCGATATGCCCGCCAAGGCAGCCAGCAACGTCGCTTCGAAATTTGCGTCGAGCGATGATTTGTTGATGATCTGATTCATCGTGAGCACGTCGGAGACGGCGAGTTCGCGATCCATCTGCTCGATGACCTTCTGAATGGGAAGGGCGAGGCTCTCGGGATCGCGTGCGGCGCGGAGGACGAGGGCGGCGCCCGTCTCTGTGCCTGCGTCGATCGGGAAATACATCGTCGGCTCCGGCGGCTCCGCCAGTTCGTATCGGGTATCGCCCACGACGCCGACTACCTCGTAGCTATGATGACTCAGGGTGATGAGGTGCTTGCCGATCGGGTCCTCATTTGGAAAATACTTCCGCACGAACCCAGCGCTGACGATGACTTCGTTCGCGCCGTCGAGACGCTGATCGGAACCGAAGGTGCGCCCGCGGAGGAGCGGGATGCCTATCGACGCGAAATAGCCGGGATCAGCCGAGCGGACGATCGCTTCTTGCGTCTGCCCCTGCGGCAACGGCGGATGCTCGGCGATGCTCACGCCGCCGTCACCGAAGTATCCTTTGCCTGGAACCGCGAGGACGAGGGAGGCCGCCTCCACTCCCGGCAGTGCACTCACACGCACGAGCAGATCGTCGAAGAATGCTACCCGCTGCGCCGGCTTGCTGTACTGCACTTTCGGAAGAGTGAAACGCATGGTGAGGATATTGTCGGTCGCGCAGCCCAGGTCATTTGAGCGCAGCCGCATGTAGCTCTTGAGCAGCAAGCCGGCGCTGACGAGCAGAACAACGGTGAACGCAACTTCGGCGCCCACGAGTACTTTGCGCACACCGGTACGCGAAGAGCCCGAGGTGGAACCCCGCGACGACTCTTGCAGCGCCGCGACCAGGTTCCCGGAACGGCTTGCCAGCATTGGGATGAGTCCGGCGAACAGAGCGCAAATCAACACGAGTCCCGCGACGGTTGCGACCACGACGCCATCAATGCGGATCGACTCCACGCGCACCATGTCGGTCCGCGTAATAATGAACCAGCGGAGGGCCGCGTAGGCAAGAGCGAGGCCGGCTGCTCCTCCGACGGAAAAGAGTACGAACGTTTCGATGAGCTGCTCACGAATTAGCCGGAAGCGACCGCCACCGAGCGCTCTCCGGATGGCAATTTCGCGTCGTCGTGCCGCCGAGCGGGCGGTCAGCAGGTTGGCCACGTTGAGGCACGCGATCAGCAGCATGCATCCGGTGGCAGCCAGCAACATGTACAACGCGGGCCTAATGTCGCCGACCAGATAGTCGATGAGCGGACGGATGGCTGCTCCGCTACTGACAAATGGGTTGTCGAGATCGGCGTCGTGGATCTGGCGCACGATCGCCGAAACTTCTTGTGCCGCCTGCTCACGTGTGACGCCGGGCTTCAGCCTCCCGATCACCCTGAAGCCGTGGTTGTCGATCGCGGCCATCTCCTCGGGTTTTTTCTCGTGGTAGACGGGAAGAAAGATCTGCACTTTCTGTTCGGCAAAGGCGAACCAACGCGGCATCACGCCGATGACGGTGTAGGGTTTGGCATCTAGATTGATTTTGCGGCCGACCACGGATGGGTCACCGCCGAAGCGGCGTTTCCAAAGCGACCAACTGAGGATGACTGTGCTGTTGGCGGAAGGCTGGTCGTCCTCCGCCGTGAAGGAGCGTCCGATGCTGGGCTGGACACCGAGCGTGTTGAAAAGATCCCAGGAACAGATGGTTGCACGAACCTGTTCGGGCAGCGTGCCGCCGTCGGAGAGATTGTACGGCGGCCAATCCTTAAACAGCGCGAGGCTGGAGAATGACTTGCTTTGGCGTTTCCATTCGCGGTAAATGCCCGGCGCGGGCCCGTTCCAGGGGAAGCGCTTGCTACTTTCGTACAGCCGAACAAGTTGCTCCGGGCGATCGAACGGCAGAGGTTTCAGGAGAACCGACCAGACGACGGTGAACAGCGAGATAGTCGCCCCCATGCCAACGGCGATCACCAGCATCGCCACCGCTGAAAATCCCGGCTGCCGCGCGAGCGTGCGGATGCTGATTTTTAGATCGCGAAGAACAGTTTCGAGCCTGTCCCAACTCCAGACCTCGCGAGTTTGCTCGCTAATCACACTGGGATTGCCGAAGGCGCGCAGGGCGGCATAGCGGGCCTCTTCTGGCGCAATGCCGTGTTCCCGCTGCTCTTCTTCTTCCAGTTGAAGGTCCGATTGCAGTTCCCGTTCCAAATCGGCATCGCGTTTCCCGATCTGCCACCATTTCATCTCAGCTCTCCTCAGCTGTGGGCCACATCACCCGCGCCACAGCTTCTGCCATCTGCTTCCATTGAGATTCTTCGACGACAAGCTGTTTTCTTCCCTTATCCGTAAGGCGGTAGTACTTGAATTCCCGATTCCGATCTGGAGCCATCTCCCATTTCGAAGCGACCCATCCCCTTCGCTCCAGCCGGTGCAGCGCGGGGTAAAGCGAGCCGTGCTGCATCTGGAGAAAATCATTCGTAGTGCGCTGAATATGCTTGCCGATCTGGTGGCCGTGAGCAGGACCATAAAGAAGAGTTCGCAAGATCAACATGTCAAGGGTGCCTTGAAGGAGGTTCGCGCGTTCCGGTGTCTCTTTGGCCATAGAAGACATTCGACCATCAATTGGACAGAATGGTAGACACTCGACCACCAGCAGTCAACACGTGAATTGAAAATTTAAGGATGGAAGGGAAATTCAGAACGGTCCACTCACGGACCGCACCAGCTACTTAGGTACTCATAAGGTCGCCCTTGTGACGGCACACTCTGGCAGTTCGTGGATGGTCGGCAACCCGGTAGTTATGCGCCGCAGCCTGCCATATACGTACTGAAAAGTCGGCTTGTCACTGAGCCGTCACAGCCCTACTACTTCCGGGCAAGGATTTTCCTCCGTTCAGCGGCGATAGTGAGCCGGTGGTGGGATCGAATTGAAAGGCACTCATGCCTGCGTCACTGCTGACGAAGAGGTAGATTCCATTTTGGGAGAATGCCAAACGATTGGGCGGACCTGCAGTGTTCACTGGAGTTTCCGTCAGCGTCATTTGTCCCGCTGAGTTCACCGCAAATATCGATACTGTGTTCGAATCGTGGTTTGCTACGGCAACCCATGGGCCGCTAATCGCGATGCCCATAGTGTTCTGCCCACCAGACGACACTCTCTTTGGGGCTGTAGCATCGTTGCTCGCAATCGGATTGATTTCCACCTGACTCCCATCGCTGGCCACGACATATGTATTGTCGGAGGTGATGCCCAAGAAGGGAAACCCGATCCCACTCTGGCTGGACATCGGAATGGTTTTACCCGATGAGTCCAGCGATCCATCGGCATGACGCACGAAGCAATGGATGGCCTCAACCGCCCTGGGCCCATTGAAGCGAGCGCACAAATGTGATCCATTGGGCGAGACTACTGGAAACGCCATTCCTCCGGGCGCTGGATTTGAAAACGGAGAGCCCGGCAAAGGGGTCAAAGCTCCAGAGCTGCGATCCACTTTATATTCGGCGATTCCGGGACCTTCGCCAACATAGAGACTAGCTCCTGAAGGATCGAAGCCAATCGTCGGACCGTCCACTTTCATCGAGCTGAGACTGATCAGGGCACCATTGCCGTCGGCCTTGAACGCCGATAACTGATATCCACCGGTGTTCGGCACGGACCAGTCCACATACAGCAGACCACCGCTGATCGCCATGTCTTGCACAGGGCCGCCGAGCGCATAAGGGGATCCCGAAGTGGAACTCGCGTTGCCACTGCCGTCCACGCGCACACCATCGAAGTCGTTATTTGAGCCGGCGACATAAGCAATAGCTGCGGTAGCGCTGCTGCCTCCCCCCGTGGTGCCGCCGGACGATCCGGATCCCGAGCCAGAGCTGCTGCCTCCCCCGCCCGAACCGGATCCTGAGCTGCCTCCGTTGCCGCCTGGTGCTGGGCTATTGCTGTTGCTGGACGACGTATTGTTGTTGGAAGTACTTCCGCATGCGCCTAAGAATACGCACGCACAGAGGACGAGCAGCGTAAACACACGCTTCATGTTCACACTTCCTAAAGAGCAGATTGGCTGCTGGCTGAGATGTGCCGGAAAATGCAGGGGTGGCTATATTGGATTAAAAATGCAGAGTCTCTGGGAGACGCTGACTAAGTTCAGCAGGATGGTATTGTTCCGCTTCCAGGCGCACTCGATGGGTGCCTTCTTCTATGGCTTCCGCCGACCATGCCCAGCTGTCACTTTGGTATCTCTTATCCTTTTTGGCAGTGGCAACTCTTGCCTGCTTTGTTCCCGCGCATCGAGCATCGCGCGTCGATCCAGCGCTTGCTCTCCGGAATGATTAAGGGCCGGTGCCCGCCTCTTCCTGTTTCGGGTTTTAGTATCAGACTCCCAGACAGTGGGACTAGACAAACACCGCGCGAGAGTAGGGCACCCTCACTGTCTGAATCCGAGTCCAGAACCAAAAAGGGAAGGCTGGGTCACCTGTCGATTACCTGGATACCCGACCTGGGTTGTCACGGCTCTGCCCGACTCGCTTTCGAATCATCCGAGCTAAGCGCATGGACTCATCAACGCTTTTGTCGGTGTCCCAATCGTTCTCAACGATCCTCTGTTTCAGACTTCTAACCGCGCCTGGCAAAAATCGTTCTAAAGCCCGCGACGGCAGATCGCATAAAAGAATGTTCCTCCGCGGATCATTGGAGCCGGACCCTTGTGGGAGCGGGGCCTCCATCCTGAGTTCACCAGTCAGGTGATCAACCGTAGCATTCTTGAGAAGCGCTCTGCCGAGCGATATGAATTCGCCATCCACCTCGCAGCCGAAGAACGGCCTGTTCTCAATGACGCGAAATGTACCGTCGTAGCGTATTCAGCCTTCACCTTCGCCCATCGTGGAGTTGTCTGTAGCTACGTATTATGCTTTTCTTGCTGATCCGCGGATAGATGTGACGATAGAAGAAGCTTCTGCTGGGAAGAAGGATCGAAAGCGCCATTATCAAGACGCCGTATGCGCAAAAATGGGAAGGAAAGAAAGTGTCCCCACGGCCATCCCTCCAGGAGACGTTTCGCCTGACCGCTTCCAGTCCGCCTAAGAAAACGACGAGACCTAGGAGGAATGCACCCAAACGCTCCTTCCAGTTCACGAGACCTCACTTCTTCTTTGCCTTCACCTTTGCCCATCGCTTCCGCTGAGCCGCCGCAATCCGTGCCCGCGCCTCGGGACTCATTCGCCGCCGCCCTTGTCGAGCGCCACTTACCGCCGCAGGTCGCCCGACAGCGCCTCTTGAACCGCCCTCAAGAACTCCAATCGCGCGACTCAACCGCTCGCGCTCCTCTTTCAATGCATTCAGAATCTCATTCGTATCCATAAATTCCGCACATTGTACACGTCCCACGATCGCGCGATGTCGGCCAGACATCCTCGCCTTACCTGAATGCATCTTCTCGCGGGGCTTTCTATCTCTAGCAGTTCTTCTCCAGCCCGATCTCACTCATCAGAAAGGATCGTCCCCTATGAATCTTGTGAAAGTGCGCGGCGCGGCGCCACTTGTGATGGCATTGCTTCTTCTCTGCGTTTTCTCAACAGCCTTCGCCGGAACAGCATTCGGACCGCCAATCCAGGTCACGCCATATCCTGGCAAAGGATATGAGCCTGCCGTGTACGTCGACCAATTCGGAAACATTTTCGCTACCGCCCATAAGGAAAACTGGCAACTGGTCCTCGGACCTGATCCCAACGCTCCAACCTACACGCGTAGCATGTCTTGGGATTGGGTCTCTACCGACGGTGGTCTGACCTTCCATGATCTGCCCGGACTCACTCCGCTATCGCTTGAACAGCATGAATTCGGCGATGAAGGGGATATGGCCCTTGACGATGATTACCATCTCTATTTTGTTGATACGAACGTTACGGATAACACCATCACCCGATGGACCGCAACCGGTCCGGGAAACATTCGATTCGATTTAACCCGACCGCTCGTTCCCTCGTTCCAGCCGGTCGATGATCGTCCATGGGTTACAGCTCACGGCATCGGACACGTGTTTTATTTCGGGAATGAAGGCGACAAGGTCACCTATCCCCTGGGGCAGGGAACGGGTAGCGGCTTCGGACCTGGCCGTTATACGGTATACAAGTCTTACGATGGAGCCGAGACATTCGACAGTTTCGGATACACGTTGAATGATTCCGGCTGGTGCCGCCCCGCTGCCGATCACATTCCTAATTCCCTCTACGTGTATGCAGTCTGCAACAACGATGGCGGAGCCAACGATCTGACCACGGGGCCCGATGCGACCGGCAATATCTATGCGTACGTTTCAGCCGATGATGGCAAGAGCTTTAGCCGTTACCAGATCGATCACTACAAGGCACTCGATAGCAGCAATAGTTGGCCAACAGTGAACGTCGCGCCTGACGGCTCGATTTGGGCGCTGTATGTCGATGCAGGTACGCTGCAATGTTCCACCGATCCGGTCAACGGCACCGTTTGCAATCCTGTGAACAACATACTGAAGCTCTACCATTCGACAAACCACGGAGTCACCTGGACAGTGAGCGACATCACGCCCATGTACGGTCGCTATCGCTATGGTTCGCTCTCCATTTCGCCAAACGGTAAACGGCTCGGAGTGGGCATCTACTATCGCCCGAACAATACCTCGCCTTGGTTTGTCTACGGTGCCATCTGGACTCCGGGCGCGAAGCCTGCGTTAACCTCGATCGATCCCACGAATCCCGTGGCATCAGCGACGAGTGAAGCGCCAGGGGATCTCATGGGAAGCTGGTTCAATCCTGACGGAACCCTCAATGTGATCTGGACGCGAAGCGATCCGGCTACCGCAGGGCTAGTGCGGATTAGCCGCGACATCTATTTCGCTCGTTCAGCCGCATCTTCACAGAAGTAACTAAGCGAAACAAAAAGGCGCGTAACCACGCGCCTTTTCCAATCAAAATCCCGCAAAACTTGAGTCCCAAACCTCACGCAAAACTCGTGACCGCAGGCCCCGACTTTTGCGGTCCTAGTCTACCAATCTCCTGAACTCCGGATGGCGCAATCTGCCGCCCTTTGTCCGCTCCACGAATTCCACTTCGCATCTCCGTTCGGGTTTCACCCAAACGCATTCCCGCATCTTCTCGGCGGCCAGCGCATGCGGGCTCTTGCGGTTCTCGGGCAGATTCGAAAAAGGACACTTCTTCGTTCGTAATCCTTTGATCGCCTCAAAAACCTCTGCGCGCGTGTGCGGCACGAACCCCGCAATAAGCCGCTTGATGAAGACAAGATCCTCCCCTCGCTCTTCGCCGATGAGTAGCTCCGAGAAATTCTGTCCGCCGGGGATGTAGCCGCCTATGACGAACTCATCTTCCTGATTGAAGCGGTGCTTCCGCCAGGCATCCGATTCCTTTCCGGGAATGTAGATCGAATCCGCACGCTTCGCCACAATTCCTTCCAGGCGCAGCTTGCGCACCTGCTCGGTGAAAGCAGCAAGAGAAACGTGAAACTCAAGATTCAGCCGCAGCGGATCAGAAAAGAGTGAGGCCAGTTTGTCGAGTTCCTCTCGCCGCGCAGACAGAGGCCGGTCCAGGAGATCCCGGCCATTCAGATGCAGCACGTCAAAAATGAAATAGACGATCGGGCGCTTGGTGAGACGGGCGTTCTGCAATTCTTGGAAGCTGGGCCTGCCCGATTCATCCAGCGCAACCACCTCGCCGTCGAACACGGCTGAACTTAGCTTCAGCCATTTGAGAGCTTCCGCAATGTGCGGGTA